>JBKPMK010000161.1:0-30252 GCA_046732115.1 Thermoproteota archaeon | reverse complement strand
TTTCTTACCTTTTTATCTGCAGCAGAATCATAGCTATGCTAGTACCTAATAAAACATCAGGTGATGCTATTATGACTAATCATATGCGCCTTCTACTGAGACTAAATAGTAACATTATGTACAATACATACAATATGATTGAAAACCTAGCATATGTAATTATGGGATTCGCAGCAACTTACCTATCGCTTGAAGTAGCATGGCATTTCACTGCATGTAGGCTCAAAGAGGACATTAGTGAGGAAAAGAAGATAATGAAATCTTGTATGTTCAAAGAAATGAAAATAGTCTTAATGACATCACCTCAAGCAGGTCCAGGTCGTGTAAGGTCATAAAATGTCTGAATTACAAGAATTAAGGAGTGTCTTTCATGGGCTTGAGACGCTATATAGTACCTATCTTCCAAAAGTAGATCCTCTGCTTCTTAATGACCTGCTAGTACGTGAGGAAAATAGATCTGAACGCGCACCTTTTTACATGGTAGAGGTATTCACTAAGCCTGGTACTAATTCAGAATGGTGTAAACAACATATAACAGAAACTACAGGCTTTCTTCCAGCAATATATGATAAAGGTACTCACTATGCAACAAACATGAGACTGACACTTGATATTCTCAAACGGTTAGATGAATTTGAGTTTGTGGAAGAGATTACAGGTGACTATACTGGCACTTTAACAGGCCTCGGAGCATCGCATGAGCCTAGAAATCATACACATTGAGTAATGCTTGTTGTTGTTTACGCACGAACTAACACTGTTCTCAGTGGATTAGGAACAACAGTAGATAACGATGGTGTATTAGACAAGGAGGCGACGTCCTACAATGACATATTTGATGCTTTTAGGCTAGCGCTAATTATAGTTATTTTAGCGCTAATTATAGTTTTAGAGATAGCAGAGAAAACAGTTGATGAAGCAAACCTTAACACAGAAATAAGGGAATCATCGAAAAAGTCACTATTTTCAATGGATCAGTAAAGAATTTCTGTCGATTACACTTTTTCATTCTCGGTATGGTAGGAAATAGACATGGCTAATCAATCTGTGCGGGGCTAGCAGCTTTTTGATTAGCAAAACCAGTAAAAGATTAGCAGTATATACTTATTCAAAAGGTCATAGTATTCTGAGAAATAGTGCTGTGTATGTATTTTGTTTTCTATTCTTGGAGTACATTATGAACAAATGATATTGCGATTGATCCTTCGCCCACCGCAGATGCAACGCGCTTGATGCTGCCGCCACGCACGTCTCCCACCGAGAAAATACCTGGTAAACTGGTTTCAAGCAAGTATGGTTGACGTGTAAGTGGCCAGCCTGCAGCGCTCAGATTTTCATGCGATAGATCAACGCCTGTCTTTATAAAACCTTTGTCGTCTAGTGCTACGCAGCCATCAAGCCAACTGGTGTTCGGATCAGCACCTGTCATAACGAATATGTGGCTGATTTCATGCTTTTCAGTATGTCCTGTTTTACCGTTGAGCCAATAAACGTAATTGAGATGATTGCCTCTTCCTTCCACGGCCACAATCTCAGTTTGTGGTCGTAATGTGATCGTAGGGCTATTCTCTATCCTGCGAATCAGATATCGTGACATAGTAGCAGCCAAACCAGAGGACCTGACTAGCATATGTACATGTTTTGTAGTCTGTGCCAGAAACACTGCAGCCTGGCCAGCTGAGTTTCCCCCACCTACCACAATTACTTCTTCTCCTCCACACAACTGCGCTTCCACAAAGGTAGCCGCATGGTATACGCCTGTACCTTCAAATTGGGACAGGTTTTCCAATGGTAGCTTTCGATATTGAGCGCCCGTGGCAATCACAATAGTGCGAGTAGAGATTCTAGCCTCATTCTCAAGTTCAACAAAGTATGGTTTGCTGTCGCAGATAAGTCGTGTAGCTTTTGCAATGAGCATACGTGCACCGAACTTTTGAGCCTGGATATACGCTCTAGCTGCCAGGTCTTGACCGGAGATCCCAGTAGGAAATCCCAAATAATTTTCAATTCTTGAACTTGAACCGGCCTGACCTCCAGGAGAACCCGTTTCCAGTACAATGACATCCAGTCCTTCTGAAGCACCATACACCGCTGCCGCCAGTCCTGAGGGACCGGCTCCGATGACGACGAGATCGTGCACATGGATTTGGTCGATAGATTCGTTGAAGCCAAGGCAGTCTGCGATTTGCTGGTTGCCGGGATTCCGTAGTACCAATTGGCCTCGACAGATCATTACTGGTATTTCACTGGCAGAAATTTGGAAGCTGTCTAATAGATTCTGTACGTCAGGGTCGCGTTCTAGGTCTATATAGGAATATGGATGTCCATTGCGCATCAGAAACTCTTTGATCCGCAAAGTACCGATAGAATGTGTTGACCCGATAAGTACGATGTCTCCAACACCAGCAGCTATCAACTCTACTCTACGGAGGATGAAAGCCCTCATCAGTATATCGCTAAGCTCAGCATCACTTTGTACCAAACCGAGTATGTGCTGGTGATCTAGTTCGATTACCTTACCTGATTTACTAGCACGCGCCTGAACTAAAGACCGGCGGCCAGACAGCATGTTAACCTCTCCTGTGAATTCACTAGGACCATGGACAGTTACAAGGGTCTCATGGGCACCGAAGGGGCGCACAATTTCGATTTCGCCTGTGATTACAACAAAGAACGGTACCAAGGCGTCTCCCTGCTCTATTAACACTTCGCCAGGCTGTACTGAGCGTATATCTCCATGTGCTGTGATACGCGTAATCTGAGCCGGTGTTAATTTCGGAAATATTTTTTCAATACGGGAGCTTGTCATGGGGAGTCCTCTGCGTGCATCACTCATAGGTATCACTTCTAGTGCAGTTGGTACTCATAAATCATCGCTATTTGCCAGGGTACAGCTTTACCATCACAAAAAATTCCCACAGACGCAGGGGATTTACCAGAGCGTATGATATTGTACTAAATAACTATGACTTGAAAGTTTACTTGTTGGCTTGTAGTAATAATTTCCGACTTGAGACATTCACGTAATTAGTTATCATTTTGGCTTCTTTAGCACTGATGTCTTCTCAATCAAGTCGTTTATTGTCTTCTGCTGCTGCAATATCAAAATCATAAACAATGATTCAGCTGAGAAATATTCATCTTTTGAGTTCGCAACCCTTGCATTCAAATAGCATCTTGTTAAAGAGAAGTCTGTTTTCCTCCCTCAAAGTATACTCAGGGTGTTGCTGATACTAAAGATAAGTTCACCATCTCTAGTTTCATTTTCCTTCCTTCTGGCTTTATCTTCTTATTCAGGGATCCTATAATTTCCATTGCATCTTGCATCTGATCTTTTTTGACTTCTCCTTCTGAATCTTTATGTGACAGCTCTATTCGCATCCTTGGTTTTCCAGGTTCTCTAACTCTTTTCATCATCTCTTGCACATACTCTCTATGGATTAATTTAGCTGTATCAATAAGCTCACTTTTTTGTTCATCAGTTAGGTTTTCATATTGGTATGCAAATTCCAATATAATGTTTTCTTCGACTTCCCCATTCTTCCAAGTTAGTAGGTCAGCTGCAGTCTCAAACTTCATGTTATTAGTCCAAGCAACAATTTGCTAAAAAGGTTTTTGCGCTCTCATTACTTATCACGCACTCATAATAGCTTGACAAATCATGTAGTCTAGGAGAAGTTAACGTACCTCCTATTCAGATTAGCTTTGAAGTTTTATCGCTTGAGTGAGGTCAATCCGAAAGCTTCAGCTAAGGTGTTTAACAACACACAATAGAAAACAGAATAAGATGGACTAGTAACTTTTAAATCATAACTATGTATTCTTCACATGGTTAGCTTACTTGAATATTTGCCGATCATAACATCTGACCTACTAACTCTCTCAATACTGACTCTGGTACTAGGTCGAAAGAACCTGAGGCTGCAAAGTGAGTATCAGGTCTATGCCAGAATGGTTGAAGCTAGAGTGAAACTAGAAAGTACAGAATCTTTTGCGAAAATGGCAAGGGAGAGTCCATACTATGCAGAACGCTTCGCACTAGTTGATAGTCCAGATCAGTTTTATACACTACGTGCATACATTGATCTCTATGAATTCATCTTCAGGTTGCACAAGACTGATGCAATAGACGAACAGCTATGGTCACGATGGGCTTCTGGAGATAGGGCAATGAAAACAATCCCAAAGTTCCAAGCAGTCTGGAATAAAACTAAGAATGTTCATACTCGAGACTTTGTTTCCTTCATAGACTCACTATAATCAGACTGCTTAACTGCTCTTCCCACGTTGTTTATTTATTTGAACCAACATAGACTTGATCAAGTCGAGAGCATCTGACGCGGATTGTTCAGTTGCTTGGTTTTTATGTTGTACTATCTGATGAATTTGCTTGGCGGTTTGTTTTATCACATCTGCTTCTGCATTCTGCATGTCTGTACTCCGTTGAGCGTCAATCTCATACTGCTTGGACAGATCATCTAACTTCTCTTCCAGCTCGGCTATGCGTCTCGTGTTGGACATGTCGCGCTGCCTTAGTTCTTTGTTTTCCTTTTCCACTCCCTTTAACTGTGCTTCAAAGCTCCTGCCGGTTGCTTCCAGCGTAGGATAATCTAAGAACGTTAGATACTTCATGCAGTCCTCTTTGTAAATTCTTCTTAGTTCATCGGGTTTGTTGGTGTAATAGGGAGATTTTGAGTGACCCAAAAACCACTCGCTATAATCTGAACTCCATTGATTCGCTATGGTTGTCTTAACAAACCTGCGGAACGAATGAAAAGTGATTGTACGGCGTTTATATACACCATCTTGTTTCCTTGTCATAAACCCGGCTGCGACTAGCACTTGTCTGAACTCTTGTGCCATTTTGTCGTACAATCCAGTGGGGGATTGTCTAACTGCTACGTTATCTGTTTTTATGCGTGCAAACACAAGATGTTGTTTGCTGCTATTCCGAGTACCGGGTTTTTGATTTCTGTATTTCCACTCAAGCCAACCATTAAGATACCTTGCCGCCTCATTTGATATGAAAATATGTCTTTCTCTTCTAGTCTTTGAATATTCTTTTCTTATACGAACCATAGCGGGTTCTGCTGTGTCAGACCTGTCTGCAAAATTAATACCATTCCAGTCAACATCGCACTCCCTTACCGCTAGTGCTTCCATAGCACGCATTCCACCAGAAGCCAACATTAACAGATACGCTTTGAGCCGGCGGTTGCTACAAACATCCAGAATTTGTCTAACGTCAGATGCATCTATTGCAGCTTCATCTTCTCTGTACACCGGAGGAAGAGAAACCCTGTATCTAAATTTCAGAGGTGAGATATCGATGTCATGGTAGACAAAATATGACTTTGCAGCAGTCACATAGAGTCTTATTGTACGTGGCGTCAAGTCAGCGCCATATGGGGTAGACTTTTGCAAAAACGTAACGAATGAATTTAGTAGAGTGTAGACGTCGACCTTTTGTTTTTTTATTGCTGGGATTATAGCTTCAATGTCATAACCTTTATTTTTATTATCTTCTTTACCTTTGTACTGCTCGGCTATATATGCGTCCAAATAATTTAGGGCCTGATAAAATACTACAGCGGTCTGAGGTGATTTCCGTGCCTTGCTCTGTAGAAAATCTAACAACACATCAAGACCTCTGGCCTTGCATTTTTGTATCGCATTTTGAAAATCAGCACCTACTACCTTTATCACGGCTGTGTTTTGATTTAGATTTGGATTCGGGGTCAGGATGGAAGATTGTTCTTTCCTTATAATTTTAGCTCTAGCTGTGGTTCCAGCCACTCTCTTAAGTTCTTTCAATATCTCGTTGCCCCTTATGTTTACCCATATTCATGCATCCGCTATCCTATATTTATTGCTAATGCTCCCTTTTTCGGGGCCTTACTAGTCGTTAATATTCCCTCGATGGCAAATTGTATTTTAAGACTATTAGGTTTGCCTGAGAAAGAATACGGCCGTAGTAAATGGATTGGCAAGGTAATAATGCATATAGACCTCAATTCATTTTTTCCTTCGTGCGAAGAGCTTAGAGATCCAACCTTGAAAGGAAAACCTCATGCTGTTATCATGACTGATGAAACCAAAGATAAGATAACCAGAGGAGCTGTTGCGTCATGCTCCTATGAGGCTAGAAAATATGGAGTTAGATCCGCAATGTCTCTCTTTAACGCAAGGCAATTGTGTCCTCAATTGATTCTAAATCCTGTAGATAAAGCATACTATCATCAAGTATCGCAAAAAGTTATGAGAATATTAGAAGAATATTCCGATGTATTAGAGCAAACCAGTATAGATGAAGCATATTTGGATTGCACAAAGAAATTATTAGCACTAGAAAATAATAGTGGTGTCAATATAGAAGAATATGCCGCCAAAATCAAAGATGCAATAAAGCAGAAATGCGGACTGTTATCATCTATAGGAATAGCTTCGACAAAATCAACTGCTAAGATAGCCTCTGATTTTAAGAAACCTGATGGACTTACTATTATTTACGCAGACAAGCTGCAAACGTTCCTTGGGAATCTAGATGTCGACAGAATAGCTGGTATCGGCACGAAAACTCAACACGCCCTAAAGGAAGAAATGGGAATTGAAACTATAGGTCAGCTGGCAAAATGTGATGTTCAAAGTCTGATGGATAGGTTTGGCAAGAAGAATGGTCTTTGGATGTGGCAGGTGGCTAACGGCAGAGATAACGACCTTGTATCTCCTAGAGAAGACAATATCTCTATAAGCACTGAGCAGACATTGGACCGTTCTACAAACGAAAAAGAGAAAATTCTTCAATATCTAAACACATTAGTAGATGAAGTCTATGAAAGAGTAAAAAGAAGTGGATACATGTTTAGAACTGTAGGAATCAAACTAGTTAGATCTGATTTTTCAATTGAGACAAGAGAAATTTCATTTTCAAACTTGCGTAATGATAGAGAGAGCATTGCATCGGTTTTAGAAGAACTAGTCGATAGATTCAGCTTCCTTGATAATACTAGTAATGATAATAATAATAATAACAAGAGCAAGCTAGCATATAGAAAAGTTGGTATCAAGATATCAAATCTAGTGAGATCGGAAAAACAGAAAAACCAATCTCAACAAAAAACCTTATTGGACTATATTTGATTTTGTTTCCGCTCTCCATAACATTCATTTTAATCGATGAGAGTAGGAGAGAATTGAGCAAAACCCTTTTACCACTCATCTTTTTTAATCCTTAGCAGTCGAAAAGACAGGATAAAAACTGTGAATAGTACAGCAGCACTGAATTTCCTGAAGATGGCTCCTCCAAGAAAATGATACAAGATTCCTCCCATCGTACCACTAACGGAAGAGTTAGAACGAAAGTTCCAAGAAGCGATGCATTAACATTTAAAATATTCTCCTTAGGCAAAAACAAGGCTACAAGAAAAAATATCCAGCCGATTAAGGTTCCTGCATTACTTAAAAGAAGTAAATTTTTTCTTCCGTACGTATCAGACCATCTTCCTAAGATTGGTGCTCCTATGAGCTGGAATGCAGGATATATTGCAGACAAAAATACCAAAAACTATTGCATTGCCTCCGAAATCCTTGACCAAGAACACTATAAAGGGCAAGACAATACTAAAACCTAGAGTTCCTATAAAGTTAATCAGCAATATTGAAAAAAGCTGAACCTGGCTTTGTGAATTTGGTACACCTACAGCATTTTTACGGAAATTCATGGTATATTGCTCTTCGCACCCTATCTGTTATAGTTTGTGACTAGAAATATTATTCAGATAATGGGGGTATTCTATTATCAGTTACTATCACAGAAATTACATAAGAGAGCACCCTTATTCATTTCTGAAGTCAATTCTTCTGGTTTTATAGCATGGCTTTCTCAAGTATGTTGTGTTGTGTCTTTAATTCCAGTCAGATTCCTTAATGCTTGATCAGCATGAAGACGCTAGTTGCCTGTCTATAAATATAATAAGCAGGATAATTTAAAATGAGCTCTTGACAGATAATAAAGTATTATTTTATACAGCTGCCGCATCTACCTTTATTGCTGGTGTATTACATCTAGCAATTGTTCCAATGTTTTTTACGCAAATGCCCATAAACGTTACTGTTTTCTTCATAATCTCAGGTCTGGCTCAAGTTTTCTGGGTTATACCTGTGATAAAAAGATGGAGTAAACTTTGGTATTATGTCGGGATAGGTGGAACAGCTATCTTAATTATATTGTGGGTTATTGCAGTGCCACATACTGAATTAAGTGAATTAGAACTAGCTATAGAACTGTTTCAAATTGTTTTCATTATTGTATGCAGCATTATCATTGCAAAAGCTAGAACAATACCAAAATTTGAGGAGAAAAATGTTTAGCGTTTAACACCAGACACTGAAAGAAATACTTTCTCATGTCTAATCGCAATAGCATCCTGTCGATTGCGGGATCAGAATTGTTATGTTAGATCATTTCGTTTTGCAGCACACTCATGTCGCAGTCAGATTATATGATTAAAGCAGCAATTTTCAGTAGCTCGGATATCCTATATGTACTGCCATAATTAAATTCCATAGTCTCTCAAACACCTAAATTCGTACTGTGTAGTTTTTTAAACTCCTTTCTACTAGCTTTTGAATTTTACACATTATGATTTATGTATATTTTTTAGTTTTATTACACAATTTCTTATGTTCAAGATCTATCGTGAAGTAGGAACAGCTGATTTTAATCTAAATTCTAGTATGTGAGGTAGAGAGAATATGCTTTGTCATAATTTTTCAATGTCGGTTAGTCAATTTAACAATATCTAAATGACTTCCTATTATCGTCTTTAGTTTGTGAATTCCATAACCGGTCCTAGAAGATATAGCTATTGGATTTGATATTTGCAATTCATTTGCAATTTCCTTCGTAGTTTGTTCTGAGTCAGTAACACTATCGAATTTGCTCAATACCACAAAAACTTTGGACTTGTCTACTTTTAGCTCATCTAAAACATCCCAACAGCTTTCATACTTTATTCTAATATCTTCAATTTTCTCTGACATATCTATCAATAGTATAATCAAATCTGAAACAAGTGACTCCTCTAATGTTGATTTAAATGCATCTACCATATAGTGAGGAAGCCTACTGATAAAACCAACTGTGTCTATAAGTAATAATTCTCCTCTATTGCTACTATCAATTTTAAACGATCTTGTGGTTGTGGAAAGTGTCGTAAACAAACTACTTGAGGTAACCTTATTCTCGGAAGTAAGCAGGTTAAAAAGGGTAGTCTTTCCTGAACTAGTGTACCCTACTAGTGAAACAACTGGCATTCCAGTTTTCAGTCTCTGTTGACGGTAAAGCTCACGTTTTTGGTGTGCATCAGCAAGCTTTTCGTTTATAAAAGACATACGCCTTTTTAGGTCTCGGAATTTTACATCGACAATGTAGACTCCCATACCACCTTTTCCTGGTCTTTCGCTACCTGAAGCTAGTTTTGCATTTTCTCTTATACGTGGCATTTCGTATTTAATTTCGGCCAGTTCAATCTGCAATTTTGCCTCCGTTGTAGTAGCTCGCGAATAGAATATGTCAAGTATTAATCTCTCCCTGTCTATAACTTGTACACCTGTTAGCTTCTCCAAATTATGAATCTGTTTTGAAGTCAAATGTTCGTCAACAACTATCTGATCAGCTTTACATTCCCTTACTAGTTGCTTGATTTCTTCTGCTTTACCAGAACCTACTCCATATTCTGAATGATTTAGGTATTTTTGAGTAACAACCTTTACAATTTGAGAAGCTGTCAACGAGGATACTAGGCTCTTTGCTTCTTCAAGTCTAAAGCTATCGGGATATGTTACGACTATTACTTTTGTTAATTTCAAAAAGATAAATCAAGACCAATCCATGTAATCTACTGCAGCATATTTATAATTTTGACCTCTAGAAAATATGCGTAAAGTATCTGCATCTGTAGCACCTATCTTAAAATTAACAGTACTTCCTTCTGAGATATAAATTCCTGGAAAGACCTCGCCGTCTGGTTTGCAATGTAACATTATCATAGGCATTTTACTATTCACTCATCTTCTTCTGTCTCTTCGAAAATATATTAGAAAGTCATACTATTAAGTTATTTCGAACTTTTATGCATTGCCTTTGGGCTATTCATAGGAAAAAAGTGTCATATTACACGCGTTTTCAAATCGAAAATTAGTTTGGTAAATTTAAATTAATGATATTGCAGAGTCTCTAATCCAACCTAAAGCAACATATCAAAAGCAAAAAATTGCTCTTAAATTGCTCTTTTTAGTAGATATGCAGTCGGCTTCGCTTCCAAAAAATCTCAAATGTGGCGATATATGCTAAAAGAATTGATTTATTATTAGAGTATATTGATAAACCTGCCGCATCATACATATTATCGTCTTTTATATCTACTATTAGAGATTCTTTTCCGTTCGCTAATACCGTGATAACTCTATTGCTTTGCGTACTCTTATTTAGTGCTCTAATATCAAGTTCAGATAAAATTTTTCAATTTCTCTATTGTATGCATAATTTTATTGTCCATAGGTGTCAGTATTAAGTCTAACGCCGTTTGTTGAATATTCTTGTTTTAGAAGCCTGTGCGCACCTTCCGTATAAAAGAATTGATTGTAGGAATGCTAGCAATAACTCCTGTTTTGCTGCGACCGAAATATCATAAGGGCGATCTATTGATCTCCCGATTAGCTAACATACTATACCAGTATGTGTAGCACCACCTGGGGCTAGAAGTAGTGGTCCTTTTCTTGTGGCAAGAAATGAACGTTTCTTCAATACATCATTGATATTAAGTTATACTATGGAATAGCTCCCATACATCAAATTATTCCTATATTCAAAGAATCAGCAATAATAGGTGAATTGTTAGTATCTCTAAATAAGTATCAGCAGAAAAAAAGAAAGACAAAATAGACCAACTAAACGGTTTGATGATAAATCAAAATAGATGTTTAACTCCTTGGACAATATATTGTACAGCAATTGCAGCAACCAAAACTGCAAACACCCTTGTAAATATCATAGAACCCCGCCTACCGAGCATTTTGTAAATAGGATTAACCAGTCGTAGAATAATATAGGTAATGACAATCACAATTGAAATAGATAACATAGTTACTATCAACCCAGCACTTTGAAATGAGATCATTACCGAAGTAATAGCCCCAGGACCAGCAAGTAAAGGAAATGCTAATGGCACGACTCCAGACTCACCTGTGTCGCTTCCTGTTCCAACACCAAATCGCCATGCACCATGAGTCAGCAATTCAATCGATACTATAAAAAGCAATATCCCACCTGCAACCATGAAGCTGTAAATACTTATCCCAAATAAAGTAAGTATTTGAGTACCTGCTACTGCAAAAACAATGAGCAGTCCAGCCGCTGTAACTATGGCGACCTTTGAAACGGCCTTTCGTTCATTCTTTCCCATCTTTTCAGTAAGAGCAATAAATAGAGGAACATTACCCATAGGATCGATTACGACGAAAAGAGCAACAGTAGATCTGATCAAGTTTTCGATAAAATCCGCTGGAATTGCAAATGCTGGCAATGACAATGGGGGAAGTAGTGATGACGATATAGATAATAATAATTGAACTTTAAATATAGCTACAATTCCTATAAATATCATATATGCTGTTAATTGCTATGTAGGTATGTCATATAATATATCACTAGTCTGCATAACAAAATTGGATACACTATTTTATTTTCGCTACTATGTCATTTAACGCCAGAGTTTTCGTTATGTTAAGGTCGTCTACGTAAAGACTAAAATGTATCGTTATATGATGCTTCTTATTTTTCTAATATCTAGTCATTGTATGTAGCTTTTCTTAATGCAGCATAGGGTTATCAAACCTGTTCAGTCAATTTATTATTGTCTAAGCATAATCACAATATTTTAGAATTATAATGAGATCAAGATTATCAGGATGTCAAAGGTAGCGCAAGGTATTGGAAACTAAAGATAGGGCATGTTTATGATATACAATTAGAGATATCACTTAAAATTTGCTGTATGCGAATGATTAGTGCACCACCACCAAACCTAGATCTCGTCCTTCTAAACAACCTTCTCTTTAGCAGTTATCCTTCTGATTGAACCAACAATATTAGCTATACTTTCAGGTCTTTCCCTCGATGTATTTGTCCATGCTGTTGTATGTGTTTTGTCACCTATTGTAATTGCTAGACTATACGCGATAAGAGAAGGATCATCTTCTTTTTCTGGAGGATAATCAGCTTTACATTCAAAGAAATTATTTTGCATAATAGTATTTTTTAATTCCTGTTTGTCTGAATCAGGTACAGTTTTTTGAGATAAATTGCTGCCACTAATATCAGTAGAGGAATTAAGTATGCTTGTATTAGAATCAAATGATATTAATAAATAGCGTGCAGTCAGTCCACCTGATTCTGTGTATTTGAATGAAAAATTATCGTTACTTTTGCTGTCGTCATCATTTGCTTGATTTGGTGATGATGCTCCTCCTCTTCTCTCTTCTTGACTGGCAGATGATCTATTATTATTATCATCATCATCGTTATTATCAAACATATAATACAATACGAGATAACGATTAATTAGTGTATACCTTGTCCTTACGCAATTTTTCTATCGTATACACAATAACCCATTAGAACTCCTATGCGGTATACTGTCTTTTTTATAATAACCTCAGGCAAAATCCACGGAAAAGAAATGAACATTCAAACAAAGAGACAGAAGACAGTGTCGAATAACTTTCTATAGTTTTGCCCTCATGTGTCGTACTTGCTGTTAAACAATCATTGCCGATAAAATTGCCTATCCTTATTTTTCCATGCTGTTTTATTTCGGATTCTAGAGAATCTGTGACAAATGAGCCACATTTGGTACTTGTGGCAATAAAGTAACCATGATATATTAAAGATATGTGTAGATGTATATTTCTAATTTGCTATTTGTTTTCACACTATCATCTTCTCAGGTAGTATTTCGTTTTACCACCAACCTATTTTATTTGTTCTATTATTTGAGATTGCTAATCATTATCTTCTTCGACAATCGTGCAGCTGCTAATAAAACAAAAACAGTTATTAATCATACTTATATTATATCTAAAAATTTTTCACTTATGCGATAAATTGTAAAGTGACTATCACTTCAGAAGATCATTGTCTCAAACATACCTGCGTATCGCTATAGGTCAATTTTACTGTCACATAGCATACCACCAAGAAACCGACAAATTATTTTAAAGTCACGTACTCAATGTTAATAGTTATGATCCAAAATTAAGTAATGCTAGACCATTCAATAACTAAGGTATATAAAACCTGTTGTAACATATTTAATGTACATTTGTCTTGGCTGAGGAAATCAGATTTACTGGAGATTCGCATAGTTGTTGTGTATGCTTTATTGATATAATAGATTCTACTAAGATCACCACTATTGGAATCCGAGATCCGGAGAAAATGAAAAGATTTTATTCGATGTTTATTAATACAATGGCGGCCATAGCTCGAAACTTCGGTGCAAATGTAGTTAAGAATAGTGGTGACAGTTTGATATATTATTTTCCAGAAACTATAGATTCCTCTGATAACATGCACGCATTCAAAAATGTTTTTGAATGTGGTCTTACCATGCTATCTGTTAACCCAATAATCAATACAAGGTTACAAAAGGAAGATGATGGATTGCCAAATCTTTCCTACAGGATTAGTGCTGATTATGGTAGAGTTGAAGTAGCCACATCATTAACTTCTACAAGCGAAGATCTGTTTGGCTCAACAGTGAACCTGTGTGCCAAAATAAACTCCAAGGCAGAACCGAATGGAATGGTTATAGGCCATAATTTATATCAAGTTACAAAGAATTTATGTAATGATGACTATAATTTTAATAAAATAGATGAGTATCCAATTGATGATAGCTCTGTCAACCAATATTCTGTATATTCTCTAACAAGCAAAAATGAAATGAGCAGTGATGAGACGAAGAAACTGTACAAGAACATACTATGATTCTTGTTTGCTAATTTGTTAAAGCATAGTATAACTGGAAAAAGCTATGTTTCTTTTAGAATACTTTGTTGTCAAAAGTATCATAAATTCGTCTGCTCCATAATCCAATCCTAGTCTTAGCTGTTTCATCTTCTGCAGGAAAAAATCCGGCTCCCTTCCTTACAAAGATCTAAGAGGCGAAATCCTCGGGTAAACTATCGAAACAATTGCCCTGTTGTTGGTTTTATGTATTGATTGCCGTACTTATGCTATGTCTATCGAAGAATATCGATGAATTGGATTTTACTAATCTCATGGAAGTTTATTGTGCTACTTAACTATATTTTGCGAGTCATATTGCCAAAAGCGTGCATGATTTCGCAACATAATTAAGGGATAATATAAACCTAAAAATCGTCCCTGAATGAAAATAAATACATGTTATACGGTTGTAAATTCGTTTTTTTATATAATATTCAAATTTTATAGTTATTTTTGAGACAGTTACATTTATGTTATTTCGATCACTATTACTTATAGGGGATTTTTTTGGTACAAAACAGTTTTCCTATGAGAGAATGGCATGTTAAGCACATGGAAAAGACAATAATCAAGTTTGTGACGGGGTTGTCTGTCGACGCCAGTGTATGGGAGAAAAGACAGAATAAGCGCTATGGCACATTAAACAACGTTTGTAAACAAATAGGTTATGATATAAAACATGGTGTCACAACTGAGCAAGTCATTATGCTTTTGCAAAAAATTAGAAATGATTCTTCTTTTTCTAATCTCCAGAAAAATGTTGATTCTATGGAAAGATTAAACGAATTAGATAAGCACTTTCTGCCATTAAAAGAACAAATTAGCTATGCTATTGGGGACAGCGTTCCCATCTAGGAAACGTTGGAATGATTCGTACGATGAGAATATTTAGTTAGATAATCAGCTTGAAATAGCCGCGATTATTCTAAATTTCGGGATTATCTTTGTCGGATTTGATACAACACTAACATTATGCAACATCTCAGTTAAACTGCAATAAAACATGAGAAGGAAAGTGGAGAAATAACAACAACATCAATAACCACAAATCGAGATTTCTGAATATTGCTGGCTGTAGCTTGACAACCTAAGTTTCAGACATGCGTCATGGAAAACAATTTCTTGTATTGGATACACAATATATGAATACAAAAGTTTTTTTTATATAAATGATGACGTAATGTAAACAGCAGGGTTGTGCCATCAGCATAGGCAGTGGATATTTATTTGCAGTCGGAATTGTGTCATCAACATGTAGAGAGTTGTCTTATCAATTGCTAGATTACACTTTTCTATTTAACTTTTTCAATTGTGCTGATTATAAGTTGGTATTCTATATCTTTCTTTGAATATCATAAGCCGCTCTTACAACTACTTCGGAGAGTGCTGGATGAATATGAACTGCTCGTGTAATGTTGTCGATTGTATCAAAACCTTCGTTGGATCTCATAGCTACTAGTACCTCGTGAATGAGGATAGAGGCTTGACTCCCAATTATATGACAGCCTAATATTTTCCTATCTTTCCTATTGACCAAAAATTTGACAAAACCGTCTCTATCTTCGAGCGCTAGTCCCATTGCTGTGTTGGTGTAAGGATAGACAGATTTTACATAATCAATTTTATGTTCGCTTTGCCCTTCTTGTACTTCTTTTTTTACTTCTTGTTCAGTAAATCCTACCCCTGCAACTTGGGGTGAGCTAAATATTGCATGTGGCATAGCAGCGTAATTCGCAGGGATCTTTCTATCCGGATGCATCATATTGTTATAGACATATTGGGCTTCATGATTAGCATTGTGTTTAAACAGATATCGGCCAACAGCATCTCCTAACGCAAATATTCCTTTCGCAGTAGTCTCAAGATATCTATCTGTAATGATAAAACCTTTTTTGTTGACCTTTACGCCAGTCTTTTCTAAATCAAGTGTATCTGAATTTGGAACTCTTCCTGCCGCAATCAAAAGCTGGTCTGATAATAGTTCTGCTGATTTACCAGAGGAGTCTTTTACTAAAACATGAAACATGCTACCGCCATCGCCTGTGTCATGGTTGACATTGGCAACGGCATGGGGGTCATACTCGTAACCGTCATAGCCATTTAAGTATCTCTTTGATACGAACTCTACCTCACAGGCTAGCTTGACATTATATTTTTTGGAAAATATTTGCGTAAATCTCTTAGAGATCTCCTCATCTTCTGATGGTATCAATGCACTATCACGTTGAATTATATTGATCTTTGTTCCAAGAGCTCCAAAAAAGTGAGCCAATTCACAACCTATGTAACCTCCACCTATGATGGTGAGCACTTTGGGTTGTTTTCTAAGCCTCAAAGCTTCATCACTTGTTATATATCCACTTCCTTGAAGGCCTCTAATTTTGGGAATTCTAGGTCGAGTACCGGAGGCTACCACTATCTTATGTGCATAGATGTTTTCATCTTCACCTATACTAATTGTCTTTTCACCTACAAATTTGCAACTCTTCGAAAAAAGTTTGGGGTTTTGACTACTTACAAATGCATTTTTAATTTCATTTGATTGAGAATCTGTTATATAATTGACACGATTAACTATCGATTCAAAATCAACTGAATATCCATCAATTTTTATTCCAAAAAGATGGGCGCTTTTAATAATTTCGGATATATCTGCACTATGTATAAGCAATTTAGAAGGCACGCAACCTCGATTAAGACATGTTCCACCCATCTTATCTTTCTCGATCAGTGCGATTTTAAGACCATCGTTGTATACCGCATTTGCCACATCTAGGCCCGAACCGCTTCCAATTACAATAAGATCAAATGTGTTTGTATTAGACACTCAAGTAAAAGGTATAGCTCACAACCTTTATTTATTTTCAGTGATTGAGGTGTGTCATTGCATCTGCCATCAGGCCCACAACAAAAACTTCGACTATTCATTTTCGTTATGCATACAGTATAACAATTGCTGGCTGCCACATGCAACGCGTGGAAATACATTCGTAATACTGTAGGAGATCTAAAGTTCAGATATCGTCTCATATATTGTTAATGATTGTTAGTAAAAAATTTATAGTTGTCATTGAGTTCTAAGCCGTGTCCAAGGAAAACGGTAGCCCTTCATCATCATCATACTCTTGGCAACCTTTTGTAACTAGCGCAAATATATTTCTACAAAAAACAAATGAGCATGTGCTTCAAGGTCTAAACCCTGGTGGAATTTATCAGGCAATATGGTGTAGAGACGCAGCATATATCTTAAAGGATTGGTTTCTCTCTGGGAATATTGATGGAGTAATGCAGCATATATACCAGATTTGGTCGCATCAAATAGAACCTAATAAAGAGAAGGTGGTATATGGTCGAGGCTCTCCAGAAATGAAATTTTCAGCAGAGGTGGCAGTTATAGAGAAAGAGAAGGAATTTCAAGGAGCCCTTCCTACAACCATATATCAAGCTGGTTTCTCCGAAGTATATGGACTAACATTCTACTGCATTGGTAATTTCTACAACTTACTGGATTTTGGCCAGAGCTATTAAACAGCAACATAGTGATGACACTTTTTTCTCTTCTTCTTGTGCCTTATCATCATCCGAAACTTCAACTGTAATAGCCTCAGAACACTCGGCTGATTACGTTTCAGCGCTACTATCAAAAGTGGGAATAACAGACCCTCAGAAAGTAGTTGATTTTGCAGTACCCCGTATGCTCAAAGCTATAGAACACCTGAAAAGCCGTGATATTGATAATGATGGTTTGTTGGAGCAAAGCCATAATGAAGACTGGATGGATACTGCATTAAGAGCGGGCAAAATAGTTTACAGTCAAGGTTGTTGGCTCCTAGCTTTAAGCGATCTGTCTTCGCTACTATCTAAACTTGACAGAAGAAAAGAATCTGACAGGTTAACTCACTTGGCGGAAAAAACAATATTTGGAGTGGAGCAAAAATTATGGTCGGAGCAGGATGGCTGCTATATTGATATCCAAGAATCTCATAACTCTGATATCTATAGATAGAGCTTATCCATTTAGAACAGGAATAACAGCCATAAGAATGGCAATTGCAGATATTCTCGAGAAAATTAACAGTGAATCCGCTTCGCACACTTTTAAGCAGTAGCCACAAAAGAAGAGGAAACCAGCATTTTGTGAAAATCTACTGTATTTATTATTGATTGATTGGTCAATGCATATGAGAAAGAATAGGATCAGAGGTCAAACTATATTATAACCTCAGAACATTCTATAACCTTATAATTCAGATATAAAAAGGATAAAGATAGCTTCTGCAATTCTATTAGCATAGTTACCGAGTATCAGCAAAGTCCAACCTAAAATATGTACATATATCTTATTACAAACTTGGACACAAAGAACATGTATATTCAATCAACAACCCTGATTACATAGAGAAGTTACTCATATATGGTCATAGTAACTTCAAAAAAGGTAAGAGACTACAAATTGCAGAAACTATTCTAGGCGAAGCCTTGGTAACAAGCTATTTTTATAATATTCTTGGTTATACTCTTTGGAAGCGAATGTATTATTAGTTTCTTTGCTGCTATTATTTTGCCTGAATGGAAATAAATCAAAATCTTCTTAATATTATGACTGCATTAATATTGCTTATCTTGATAGTTGGGATTTCGTTTTATTGGTCAACTTTGTATCCAAACCCAATTGCTCAAAAAATTAAAAGGCAGATGGATTTTCGTGACGCATTGCTCAGATCATTCCAACAGTCGCACCCTAACTTAAAAGATTGTAATTGGCAAGGGCCTGATATAGTATGTAAGTCAGAATGATGTATTGTAGACAATGTCATTGCATGGCAAGGTTAACTGCTTAAAATGCAGTGAGACAATAGCGAGCACACTAATCATTTAACTCAATAAATCTAATTGGCTCACATTATTGGAATATTGAAATGGACGAAATCTAATTTCTATTATTCGAAACATATTCTAGTAAGGCATATTCTATTGAGCTTGAGGAAGAATCTGCAGCAACTTTCAATTTTATCTTTGTACATTACGTTCTTTGTTTTGCAACGTAAAATTGACGTCATATTTCTGCTATGAGATCCAATTCGACAGAACTATCAAAAGCAAGGCTATTCACACCTACTGATACTCTGGTGTGTTTTCCCTTTTCACCAAAAACCTCAACTAAAAGATCTGATGCACCATTTATTACTTTTGCATGGCCAGCAAACGATGGGTCACAATTGACGTAACCAGAAACTTTCACAATTTTTTTTATATTGTCGAGATTGCCTACTATCTGTTTTAATTCGGATAGACCATTTATAACGCAGAGCCTTGCTGCAGCCTGACCTTCTTCCAGTGATACATCTCTGCCTACTTTTCCTTTAAACTTTACTTCCACAGGATTGGATCCTAATTGTATTGGAATTTGACCCGATACAAATGCGAGGTTACCTGAAATAACAACCTGTGTAAACGAACCAACGGCGGAAGATTTAGTATCAGATAATTTTATTCCTAATAACTTTATCTTTTCTTCTATCATTAGAACTTACCCAAACTGTGTCATCTTATTATTTTTTATATACATTGCTGCTAGTTGTAATTGCGCACGTGCAACTTAGCTGTCAGAAACTGGATAGAAAATTTGCCTGCAGCTGGTCCGACACAATATGCTATAATGTATACTGAGTCTACCAGTCGTAATTAATCGTTGATGTTAGAATTATTCATGACTAAAAAAATGGGTCTTCTCCAAAGAAGCTATCTCCACCACCTTTGTGGCTTTTGTGCCCTTTTGAACTGTTCTTCTCCTTTCCACTGCTGTCGTGGTCATGATGGTCATTTGATTTAGAGTCCTTTGTTGATGGGGATTTGTTATCGTTCTTATCACGAGTATGTGAGTTGCTATCAGAATTATTCTTCTTCGCCGTAGAGCTATGGTGATTGTTATTGGAATTACGCTTATCTTTCGAATCGCTGTCGCTTCTGCTATGATCTAATTTAGCAGTACTCTTCTTCAATGTCAAACTGTTGTCTGAAATATCGCCATGATAACCGAGATACACTAGCTTGCCGGAAGTCACTGATGGAAAAGTTGAAGTGTAGGTATGATTTAGCATCGCTGTATTATTGTCTGTTGTTAACAGCAGATGAGGTTGTGGTTTTTGTAGTTGTTTTTGTTGAATTGTCTGTGATGCTATAGTTCGTGTTGCAGATAAAGGCCCGCTTTTAGGACTGCTATTTGTTATTTGCTGTTCTTTTGGTGGAGGAGCAGCTATACTGGTAATCGAAGTTGGTTTTATTGTTGAAGATGTCGATGACGATAAAGCTGTTGTCAGTAACTACTAGAGCACTTTATGAATATGAACGTGAGTTTGCTATTTGTGAATCATGTTTTTGGTGTGCTACTGTATTCCATAATGGAATAGTAAAGGAAGAACAAAAAGAATGTCGAGAAAGCAACAGTAACAACAACAGTATCGTATCCCCGCAGACATGCCCCGTATGCAGTAATAAGAGTGTATCATTAACGTCTCTAGCTAAAGACGAAGGATATATCATATCGATGAAAGCAAAACGCGGAGTAGAAGTGGAGTTCTCAATACAAAGAGGATGACTTATCTATGCTCTCCATTTAAAGGGTTGCAATTCCTTAGCTCCAAAAACGTTATCCTGATTTGTTGCAAATAACTTTGCTTTTCCAAGTCCTCAGAACGAAGTTAGATAAAAACATCGTTATTTACAATTGTCTTGTATTGTTACTGTCTGTTGAAACATTCTTTTGTACATGTCAAGATACATATATGTACAATATCTTTCTTTTGAAAGTCTCTGTGCTTACTTATTTTTACAAACATTGCTATTACTTTCAGCATATTTGATTTTGACAAAACCATTGCAAGTATATAAAAATAAGGAATGAAAAAATAGCTTTTGTGTTTCATCATCTAGATTTCTATTATATGAACACGAGAACTATGACAAAGGTTGGTTCATTATTCTTTTATCGTATGCCTCGATTATTCTGTGTATACCCTGTTCTTCTTCCTTTACTGCTTCGATAAATTCGTCTAATAAGTTATATTCTTTCACAATACTCACCTTGTCAAAGAAATCTTGATCATGTGATCTTTCAAGTTCTGTGACCTCGGAAATAGCTGATCCATTGTAGGCAGACTTGATCAAGTGTTTCTGAATCATCAATCTATCATAGCGACTGGCTGCAAAATAGCGTCTAAACAGATTCAATCTCTCTTTCTTACCAATTCTTTCCAGTTTTTCCTTATTTGGGAATTTAAAATTGATCACCTTGTTAACGGATGATACACAACATACTCTCATATAAGTACGGCATTCAAACATACATCTTGATTTAAAAAATCTATCAAAAAATTATGCAGTCAAAAAATTAAAACCTTTCCATTAACTGGAACGGTTGACTAAGTATGCAAAGATATTCCAATAATAAAAAAGACCGATATAGATCCAAAGTATTTGGATATAACTTTCTACCGATTGGTGAGGGCTTTGACAGGACGATAAATATAATTGAACAGCTTCTTAAGTTTGCTAGATTATCAGGTGAATAGAAATAACAATAGTGATGTGACTGTATGATAAACCGATCTCAATCATTCGTTATTCCATACCGTTACCTTTTGTGGAATCATCATTATAACATATTTTCCAATATTGGTTTTTTGGTATTGATTATACTTATGATTTAGCAAGCTGTGAGCCTTTTTTATTAACGACGTTTCATTATGTTCTAGTTTTTTGCCTCCTAGTATTGACCCCTTTCCTCGAATCATGATGAAGTAAAGTTTTGTCCAGTCTTCATTGTATTCATCTATTAATAATGCAACATTTGAATTTTCTTGTATGTTCTCATCTATTGGTATGAAGTAACGATTATGATCATTATCGAGTACAAATACTACTGGTATTATATGCGGCATACGTTCTAGATCAACTGTTGCTAGCCTTGCTACTCTAGCATTATTGATTTTCGTTTTTATATCTACCTCCAATTAATTATCGCCATATGATTGTCTCTTATATACACTACAGGATAGTACACATTGTTAAAAACGCGAAAGACCGGTAATACCTGTTTTGGTGACACTTGTGACTCTTGTGACACTTCTGGGGAAGGGATAGGGGATGCCCGACTCTATCAACTTTAAGAGTCCGGGCCAGCTGCTTGAACAGATAGGTCTGGACAAGAGCAAACAAATCCTAACTCGGGATGTTATAGAAACCATTCCCGATTGAGAATTGGCTGTTTAACATATGGTACCTTTACTGATCCTTTAGGCTCAAGGCAAGTCTCTTCAGAATATTAAAACATTGAAACCATTTGCCCCGAATTCCTCGTTGTTTGGGGGACCATTAACTCTTCTTGAAACAGCTATCTGTTGGATTGGGATCAGTGGAATACCATATTTAGCACATGCTATACATTCCATTCCATTCCAAATTCCATTTGACATTGATGAGATTGTCAAAAGAAGAGTCGTACAGCAATGGCTAGCCGGGGAAGCTCACGAGAAGATTATTGCTGATAATGACATAGGTGCTGGAACTGTATCAATAATAGTTGATGAGTATAAAGTGGGGCTTGATAATTTCGATCTTGATTCATTTAGAGAATTAATCTTAGAGGCTAGAAAACGGGGACTAACTTCGAGCGAGTTAGCTTCATTTTTTAGATTGTACAATTTCTTCAGAAATTCGGTGGCAAAGGAAAATGAAATTGAGTCATTCATTATCAATATTAATTCTGGATATATTCCACCGGGTAAAGCAATTGAGCTAATAAATCAAATATACAATATTTTAAAATCAGAATCTGTTCCCCCGGATCAAATACCAAATTATATCAAGCAAAAACTAGAAGAGAAGCAAAAAATCGATCAAGAGATACAGCAAGCTGATGCTACACTTCAAAGCAAGAAAGTGACAATTGAATTAATCAATGAACATATCAAGTTAAATGAAGAACTAGAAAAGCATGGTCTATCTGCACAGGATACCGACAAACTTTTGAATCTTCTGCTAAACGCTAGGGAATATCAATTTGATGTTAAAAAAATTGCGAGGAAGATGCGTGGTATACAACGGCTAGAAAAGAAAGAAAAGCAGCTTAGAGGTAGATGCGAAATATTCACAAAGCAGGCAGCAAAGTACAAAAACATACTGCCGCTAGTCGAGGACATCGCAGCTTTGCAAATTGGTGTTGAGGACCTAATAGCGTTTAAAATTGCAATAAATGAAGCAGTCAAACACTATGACTTGTCTCCTTTGACTTCTACTTTGCGGCTAATTGATGATATAAAAAAGTATAATAAAATAGATGGACTCAAGAAAGAGTTAGCTGCGTTGTTTTTGCAGAAGTACACGATTAATGAACTCTGCTCACATCAAAGCCAATCTCTAATTGCTTTAGCCAAGCTAAAAAGTCAGGGAATTACTGAAGGTAGGATTTTAGAGTTGAATAACTTGTTGGAGAACAATGAATACAAATCTAGCGGTTATACAAGTACAACTTAAACACATGCTGCCCCCAAATTGCTCATTTTTCGGGGAACAATATTCATAATCATTAGCGAATCATTAGATTTAACCAACGCGAATAACCTTAGCAGAAAACCTTATAATTTTGTCCTGATGTTAATAAATAGAAAAATTTGACATCTCCTGCAACTACATCTAGTTCCTCATGGAAACTTCAAGGAGACTATTTTGAAGGATGTAATTGTGATGTAATATGTCCATGTATATTTAAGGGAGATCCAGATGAAGGTAACTGCAATTTAACTGCTGCCTGGCAT
Source organism: Thermoproteota archaeon (assembly GCA_046732115.1). Classification (GTDB taxonomy): domain Archaea; phylum Thermoproteota; class Nitrososphaeria; order Nitrososphaerales; family Nitrososphaeraceae; genus JAFAQB01. Next base: position 6,366 of record JBKPMK010000161.1, on the reverse strand, counting down.
ATTCAAAATGGTAACTATGATAAGATTAATGTAGATGACCTTAATGTAGCAGCTCTATTTCATACACCAGGTAATATGGCAACTGGGCCAAAATGGAAAGCAGCATTGTATATCGATGATAGAGCAACTAAAGAGCAATCTGATTCGCTTATCAAAATATTTTCCGGTCAAGCAGGAGGCTTTTTTCACATATTTGCTACTAACTTTATTGGTGAAGTGTTAGGTATAAAATCTGTACCCATTGAGTTTGGTATTAACGGAAAACATCGTTCGCTCCATATCAAAGATTCAATGGAACTTGACATAGAAGGAGTAATTGGGGGAGACGAAAACCAAGAGTCACGTATAGTTAATCAAGCATTCAGCGCTGTTCCCGGTTCTGATCTTGTAGTGGCACGCGCAACCAAATATAGATATGACGATCATGGGATGAAATGGGATAATTCTGGCAAGAATGGTTTTTATTGTAAGTTTAGATATTCGTCGTGATAACAGTTGATAAGCTTGCTCGCGCCAAAGCCAATCTCTTGTTAATTTGGCTAAGCTAAAAAGATATGGAATAACAGAAGACAGAATATTAGAGTTGAATAACTTCTTAGAGAAATAATGAATACAAAGATATGCTTCACTGAATTCCTCATTTTTGAGGGGAGCCGTTGAGTCAATTTTGTAAAAGGTCTGCAACTAATAATAAACCAAAAGCAAGGTCAACAATAATATAGTCTAAAACTACACATAGCAAACTAGAAGAATATTATTTGCTATCTAAGTGATCTTAGTAGCCATGACTATTTCATGGACACTACAAAAGTTCTCAGGTACGATCAGCCAACTCACATTTAAGCGAGTATGAGTTTTCCTATAACGACTTGGTGAGGCAGGCGTGCATATTTCATTCATTCTTCGTTAAATATACAGAAGTATACAGTTGATCAAGTTTGCTTCAGCCAAAATAAATCTATGAGGGCTATGCTAAATCTGCAAAGTCGGGGAATAACAGAAGAGCAAATAATATCGTTGATCGATATCAGTCTTTCTTGTAGTTTATCATAACTCACCAATCCATTATTGTTCTTTGATAAGTCTTTAAAGACGCTCCAAAATATTGGTTCATTTGCTTTATAGTCTGGAGTAAATTTTATTTCCAAGTTGGGATCATCGTTAAGTCTGGACTATTATTGTTTGGTGAGCATCATCAATTATGTTATACCGTATGTTGAAATACTGTGAAAGTTGCAGAAGACATTCTTCTATAGCAAGATACCTATTTCGTATTCGAAAATCCTTAATTCTTGTACGGAGATTATATGCAGAGATCCTACTTGCTGTCAGAGCCCCTATAGTATGGAATGCTTTACCATACCTATATCATTGTTGAAGCAAATTGAAAACAAGCGTGGTGATATTTCCCGAAGCACATTCATTAGAAGGGCAATTGAAAAATATCTGAAAGGAAGCAAAACGTGATGGGTAATGTTTGATTTTATTAAAAAAGCTCTAAAGCAGGAATACAAAAATTCATTGCAGAAAATCAAGACAAAGAGATTATCATAATAGATGAGATTGACAAGATGCCGATGAAAGATCAAGAAGGTTTGCTGACTCTCATGGAAAGAGGTCAGTTTTCAACTAAAAAAAGTAGAGCAATAAGCTCCACTCTTTCTTTCTATCTAAATTTAACAGATTCCATTTTTCCATTATTTGCTTTTACTAATACCTTGTCGAAATTCATGTCGGAAGAATCAGGTGTAATCATAACTGATGAGAACGGGCCCATATTGCCTATACGTTGAATTTGTCCATTGTCACCAAATTGAATTGTTACGTCATTTATTGGTTCAAAGTTGTTATTTGACACCTTTATACTTATGGTTTGTATTGTTCCTACTCCTTCGCTTCTTTGTATGATTTCTGTGTTCAATCCATATCGTGGTATGAATACAGATAAGAATACGATAGCAACTATCACAAAGCCCACTTTTATTCCAAGTTTAGCAACTCTAACGCGAGTCCATTTTCCTGATATCCTTCTTGTAACTCGATCTTTCCTAGCATTACCACGATTAAATCTTTTGTCATCATCCCACCTACCCAATGATTAGTCTTCCCCTCACCATATGTTATTTTATTTTAGGTTGATAATTAACAATTCCATAGAAAATTTTGTTTTCTGCTACTAAATAAAATCGTTGGCAGTAGGAAAATGAAAAATATACATAACTTCCTTGAAAATATGTACACTGAAAATTAGGTAATATAGCTCTTGACTGTTGATGCTAAAACCAAAATCAGCGGGGGCTTCCATGCCGCTGAAATTGGATGGATATTCTTGTTTACAGTAATAGAATATGCTGCATAATAATATATAACCACTTTAAGGGATTTATCCGACGAAACGAACAGTACATAAAATTAACTTAATCCGACGAGAAGTATACAAAGCCTTAATTAAACCAGCCGCAACTCCTTTTAGAAGAGGTTCGCGCGGGCTTGAGACCACTGCAGAAATAGGGGAGCAGATTGATCGCCACAATCTTGAAAAGCATAAGACAACGATCAATTACTGTCAGCAGACTCGTCATTATTTAACAACTTTTGGAGAATTACATATTAGTCACAAGAACAGTTCAATTCGTAATTTAGCTGCTCCTATCTATTATTTCAAAAAATGTCGATATCGATTGTCCTCAATAGCGGTACTAGCATAGTGGCAAGTTAAACATGAGGAATATGGGTGATGCAAAACCAAAATATCTAGTTACCTTAAGCCCATTTTGAGCACAGTCATAATCTTCCAAGAATTGCTTGCCTTTCTCAGTTATCCGAAGTGGATTTTGAAGAATCATTTCATTCGTTTGCAATTCCTTAAGGTACCTGACTAGTTTGTCATATGCAAGATTGCTATGTACCTGTACTCTAGTAGGCTTTACCCCTCCACCATTATTTGTCTCCAGATTTATTCCGCTGAGGACATCATAGTATATTTGGAACTTGTTTCTCTTGTGCAAATATTGACCCTCCATAAAATCCCATTTTAATACCAGGGATATGGCATAGAAATCATTAATGTTTATTTTGATAAAAAGTTATACTATTAAAACGAGAAATTCAGACATTAAATTCCGCAGGAATACTCATAGCTGTAATACACCAATTTTATTTAGGTTGAATATAACAAACTGCTTATAGTCTTCAAGCCTATCCCCAAATACTCGTTTATCAAAGGATTCTTGATCTACAAGTTCGGCATCCTTTGTTATATAATCCTCTATCTCTTGCTTTCTACTGTACATATCCCATTCTTTTATCTTAGATTGGATTTCTTTTGTAAAACAATAATACACATCTTCGGCAGATGTTTCCTTTGCATTTATGTATGCTAAACGGTCTTTCAAACTTAGTGCTAAATCGTCTTTTGTTAATTCAACCCTTCCTTTTGAAGCAATTACATGAGCAACCTCGTGGCCAATCAATCCAGATAAATTTGGAAACTTATCAATCAAACTTTCATAAATATAGATGGCAAATTTAGTGAAATCCTTTGCATCTGGATATGTAAGGGTATAAAACAAAACACGAGTTGTATAAAACCTGACCCTGTATCTTTTGATAACCATGAAAGGAACAGGGTAAATATTAGGAATGTAAGGAATTAGTGACTTGTCAACTAAGGAGTTGATCACTTGCTCATAAGCAGACTGTAAGTTTTGCATGACTGGCTCACATCTGCTTTGAATAAAAATCAAAAGATCTAGCTATGGCATAAATCATAGATATTCAAACAGTCTTGACAATAGTATTTTTCACGCGAGGTACGTATAATTTTGACATTCTTATTCGTTCGCCAGCAGCTATTACATCTGTATATAAAATCATTGATTGATGGATCCCATTCCTCCATACGATATATCTATGATAATATCTGGCAATGATCAATATGAAATATTCCTTAATTCATTGGATAAGAAATTCGTATTTGTCCTGTGTGGATTTATGACCATGCCAACATTACATATTTTGAAGCCCAAAATGCATATGGCTATTGCAAAATACATTAGCCATTAATGGGTGTAGATGGAGTCATGCCAGCTGGAATTTACCGCTTGTAAAATCATATGCTTCCCCGAACTCCTCGTCGTTGTTTGTATAACAAAAGCTAGCACAAGATGAGTTTTTACGTTGAAATTATGTGCTGCCGAATCCATTATTTGTCGGGGGCAAAATTGACTCTGTCATTATTGTACAGAACTACGTTGAGCAATTCTCTATTTTGCATAATTCTGTAAACAGGGAGCTCTTGAGTTTATCCATATCTTCTTTAGTGTATTCTGCAGGAGGCTGAGATAAATCTATAACGCCTTGGCAATCTTGTGTTATTTGTGTCATTTCATTTGATAATGATACTAGACTTGCTTTGAGTGAACCATCCTGATCAAGCTTTCCAGTAGGAGTCTGTCTCTTTGAGAGCCATTGCTTCATTTTAGAATACATATCAGCTTGTTTACTCTTACATTGTTGTGTCTTGTCTTCTTGTGCGAATACTAGATTTTGTCCTACAGCCGTAGCAAATGCTATTATTGATAGAATAGCCAGTATAGTCATGTATGAAGGATACTAGTCAACGATTAAACTTAAGGATTCATGATCAGAGAAAATAAGATACATAGTTTCTTAAGCGAAGTTCGGAGGCATTCATAAAGTAATGAGTGTAGATTTTGAGCAAATTGATGGACGGTCATTTAGATCCAGTGATTTGTGGGATAAATTTATACAAGCTAGAATGAAACGAAAGAACGTAATACACCCTCATACTACGAGATTATCTAAAGGTTTGGCCCTTAAGACAATACAAGATATCGAAGAAATCATAGATTGGATTCATGAAATGAGGTATTCTTCTAATACATCATTTTCACTTGGTTTGAAGTAGTTATCATCTAGTCCTATACTATGACCCATAAACATTTCTTTAATGGCGGGTCTAACGTCTGCATAAATTAATTGAGTATCAAAAAATTTCCGAAACCCCGCTGTGAGCCTGACCTCCTTTCTAATTCTCCCATGCTCATTGTGCTGTAGTTCCGTTTGTCTTTCTACTGTTCTTAGCCCCGATTTTTCTATTATTCTTGAGATCAATCTTTCTAGTGCTCTTAGCTTTAGCGGTTTGACATTATGAATAGAATCAGGATCATTTCTGTCGAATTGATCTCTGAAAAGCGGGGATTTAGGTGTTAATCTTTCACCATATCTTTCCCTGTACCCCAGATATGTGTTTATGGCGCTAGATGCTTCAGGAGTAATGAAAACATGATAGCTTTGCTTTGAATCAGAGTATACTTTTAACCGATATAGATCATGATTAGAAATGCTAGTCAAGTCTTCTAATTTGATATCTATTATTGCTCTTATTCTAACTCCTGTTGATGCCAAAAGTAAAACTAGTGTTCTAACTCGTTCATCGCAGACTTCAAGCATTTTTGCTATTTCTTCTCTAGTGTAACCTCTATTTTCGATTGGTTTTTCTTCTTCGCCAAGATATCTGTAAATCTTTTTCTTGTTTAATATGACTTCGTTTAGATCATTCAGAGCCTCAAAGTTTGTATCGTGTGTATGAGTTTTTAGAAAATCAACCATGACAGTCAAAGCGCTAGAGGAGTGCGTCTATCCTTAATTTTGAAGAATTTATGACTATAGTTTTTGCTTTATCATTTTACAACCAAAACAGGACAATGTGCGTAAGTTACAACACTCAAAGCAACGCTGCCAAGCAACAATTTCCTAAAACCAGACATACCTCTTGCTCCTACAACTACTAAGTCAATATTTTTGTTTTCAGCATATTCCACTATAGCAGCCTGTGGAGATGCTCCAGTAGAAATAACTTCTGTAGATACGGTAATAGTGCTACATATGTTATCTATCCTATCTCTAATTTTATCAAACCATTTATGTGCTTCTTGTTTCATACGCTCTGCATGTTGTGGAGGAACCACACCTAAGATACCTGAAGCATGTCCGAATTTTACTTCGGATGGCATGACGTGCAAAAGTATTAATTCAGAGCTATGTTTCTCTGCTGTTGTTGTCTTAACAACTGAAATAGCATACCTAGCTGCATTAATAGACTCCTGAGAACCATCTATTGCAACCAATATTTTTTTAAATCTATGATTGATTTGTACTGAGGTCAATTTTAACCATGAATATAGAAATGATAACTTACTCTTGTATACCATATGACAAAAACATGAAAGTTAAGAGATTGTACGTAGCATGAAATCATCTGTTATTTGGTTCTGTGGCAGTTTAGAATTTATTGCAATAATGGAAGCTCTTATTGTATAATCTGTATTCCCCTTAAGAAAT
>JBKPMK010000160.1:0-4640 GCA_046732115.1 Thermoproteota archaeon | reverse complement strand
AAAGCATTATACAAAGAAGAACCACTTGTCATTCATTTTGATGCTCATAGAGATATGAAACCAGAATATGATGGTATGAAAATGTGCCATACTACACCATTTTTCCATATAATGAATGAAGGCTACATTCCAGGCAAGAACTTAATTCAGATTGGAATACGACAAACAGATAGGGAAGAAAATAATATCGCAGAAAAAAATGGAGTTATAACATTTGATGCTTGGGAAATACATAAGAGAATCGACAATTTACTAATATATCTCAAAAACGTAACCGCAAATAGAAAGATCTATATATCATTCGATATAGATGTATATGATTTACCATATGTCCCATGTACAGGAACGCCAGAACCGTTTGGATTGAATCCTTTTGAAGTTTTAAATATTATTAAAAGCATAGACACATCTGCAAAACTGATAGGGCTAGACTTTGTAGAAGTGGCTATGAGAAATGATGATTATCGAGAGGCTACATTAGCAACCCAAACGTTATTCAGGATACTCTCGCAAGATATCGTATAATATTCAAAAATTACTAATCTGTCAAGTTAACCGAGCAATAATGGGAGTTATTATTGAGTTATTCAGAATGTTTCTTGGCTCTGGAGCTGTCGTTCTGACGCCCAAGCAAAACTATTCACAATGAAATACTAGCAGGTGATGAAGAAAATCATTCTTTTATCCTTATGACTCTGAATCAGAAAAAACCAGATATATAATGACAGGCAGGTCAAAGTGTTAACTCAGGTTATTATGACAGTTCGGTATGCGGCGCATTGCATAAAGCTGGGAAAGGATATACAATTGCCAAAAATAAAGATGAATACAACAAAATGGAACTCTATGCACGTAGAGTTCTGGTGCTGCAGCATGACTTAGGATTAGAAATTAGTTCATTTCCTAATATTGGAATATCAGATACTAACTTTTTATGGGAACTCGCACAGAAGAATAATGATTACAACCATAGTAACGAGAACAATCAAGAACAAGTAGCAGCAGAAGAAGAAAATTATTTAGGTGACAGCCAGCATAAACAAGAGAGATTCACTGATGAATATAGTGAATATTTTTGAAGATGACTAGAATAAAGCAGATAGATAAAGATAGGTACACAGACGACTATCATGAAGATTTTACAGATTAATCATACTGATTTGTTTCGTATGGTCAAGTAGAACTAGATAAATAAGACAGAAATAATTTAGGGGCTTTAACACTAACTCAAATTCCACTTATCAAATCTTCAAATATCCAGTACACTGATTAAATAGGATAACATTGAAAACTCCAAGTCAAACTTTATGCATTACTGCTTGTTTAAAGATTGCAGCTCCATAACTATTATTGAATGTTGATTATTGTAATCTAGGCGGCAGCAGCACACACATATGACGAGTTAGTAATACTTTGTATTGCTGTGTTACTAGACCATAATCTGAGGTCTGTGTGAAAGAAACTTAGGCAGGTTTAGTGGCATATAAGGTTTGTCTTTTGTTTGAATTTTTATTTCTTCTGCAAGTTCTTGCAACGTGATTTCACGTTGCCTACCTTCATTTCTATCCCGAACCATAAACTTTTCCTCACGCATTTCCTTGTCTCCTATTACAACAGTATAACGGATCCATTCGATCTCTGAATCTCTAATTTTTTTCGCCACAGACTCATCTCTATCATCTATGTCTGCTCTGATTTGTTTACTTGAAAGTTCCATAGCTATTTTTTCACATAATATCAGATGTTGTTTAGCAACTGGGATTAATCTGATCTGCGTATGTGTAAGCCATAGTGGAAATGAAGGTACTTTGCCAGATTTTGAAATTTTGGCTGATTTTTCTAAAAGTGCATATATTACACGCTCAATTGCGCCGCTAGGTGAATTATGTAATATGATAGGATTCTTTCTATTGCCATCTTCATCAACAAATTCAATTTGATAACGTTTGCCATTTTCAACATCTATTTGGTCGGTAGAAAGTGCAGATGCCTTGTTCAGATTGTCGATATAGTTAAACTCCCACTTTAATATAAAGTAAAAGAAGCGGTCTTTCCACATCTCTACTATTACTGATCTTCCAAATCTACTTGCTAGTTCATTTACAAAGCTCTTGTTTTCATTGTAAAAGTCTTCTGTACACCTTATTGCCATCTCAATATCTGTTTCGATACACAATCCCAGGGCACTAATTACGTTAATAGATAATTCAAGTCTCTTGATTAATTCTTCCTTTGACTGGCTCAGATCCTTGCACATCGCATGGCAATCAGGCATACTGAATGCCCTCAGACGTCTTAGGCCAACTAGCTCCCCACTTTTCTCCCTCCTAAAGCTATAGTGCGTGAGTTCATAAAGCCTTAATGGCAAATGCTTATATGAGATTTGGAAGTCTTTAGCCATCAAAAACTGACCAAAACAAGCTGCAAATCTCAAAAATAGTCTTTTGCCATCTGCAATTACATTATATTGTCGTGCAGGAAAACGATTAAAGTAACTTTCCATAGATGGATGTCTAGAATCATACATTATTGGTGTTTCAACTTCTATACCGCCATATTCCATTACCCTTTCAGTAACATATTGTTCAATGAGTGACTTCATCAATCTACCTTTTGGATAATACCGCATATTTCCTACATCGGAGGATGGTTCGTAATCTGCTATTGCCATCTTTTTCATTAATCTAACATGCGGAGGCTGTTCATCAACTGTTCTCTTCTTTACCATTTCATAATTTGCTAAAGTGTGCAAATTTTTTTCGTCATTCTTAAATTTATATTCCTTTATAGGGATAAGCTTCCCATCTGGTTGTAAGATATACCAAAATGATTGCAACTTTTCTTCAGCTTTTAAAGCAGAAGACATTTTCTCTTCATACTGACCTGGGATAGTAGCATCACTATGAGCACTATGTGTGTCACTCGTAGCATCTGCAGCGACTGAATATTGTTTAGTTAGTACTTTGGCATTTTCCGCTAATGGATGTCCCTTGACTTTAATCTGAAATGCCTTGGTCCACCCAAAAGGTGCTCTATGGACTTCGTCTATCAATTCCTTTGAAATCTTCTCGACTGATTTTATAATCTCAGCAGCTATAGTAGCACTAGCAAGACAAGAGCTGAGGTGCGCATAAGGATAGATTAGCAGTCTCTTGCTTTTTACAGTATCCATGTATTTTTTGATCTCATTAACAGCATTTTTTACAACGTCTTTATCGTCATCAATTTCTACAGAAATTAACGTAACCACAAGATCTTCTAATCGGACTTTAGTTTTAGATATGTTTTCTTCTGCATCACTAATTTCTCTAGAGATGGGTTCGTATTCTATAAAGTCTGAATGTAATTGGAGAAGACGCATATTTATTTACTGGATAGACAGGTATCTATTGAGCTGAATTAAAGGCTTTTGCATTTCTAATTATTGTAATAACATGCAAAATCAAATAGTTCATTCTTGGCTGCTTCGTGTCCTAAATAGTAGATACTCTTGCATATAGGGGTATATTAGAATAAAACTATTATCATCATCTACATCTACAGGAGATATATTTGTGCATATAACACTACCTACTTTCATACTGAACTGAAGTACCTTCAGTATATGTAAGCAAATACTCTATCCACCGGAAGTGACTGAAAAATATAGACTCTATCCCCATCGAGCCCTTTCGTTTTCACGATCCTCCTTGGTAGCCTTCTTCCATTCCTTGTAATGCTCCCTACATAGGTACACTCTTCTATTTGAAGAATCAAGTATTAAACCCGTTGCCATGCTTGCCTTACTACCACTCATTGAACGTTCTGCTGTTTTGTCACAGTCTTGAACGCTACAATTAATACCTTTATCAACTCGACCCATCCTAGATGGAAACACTATTGGAATATAAAAATCTGATCAGTTAAGGATTTAGTAATATATACTATTTAGATGTACATGATTGGATGATTAAATGCAGTATGAATAACTAAAGAACTGCGTTTGAAGAGCTGTTGTTTGTTAATCTCGTCATTTGGACATAATGTTGCAAATTAGTGACCGGCGAATATCCTGCAATATTTACGCTATAGTCTATAAATATTCGTATATCTAATTCCTTATAAAAAATAGAACCGTTAATGTTGTATATATATTCATTCTGTTTATGACAACAAACTTGACGTCAGCAAATCTCTTATGCATCTTGCCTACTACTAACTGTTACTTTAAAGTAGTAATATTTATCATAAAATGTTCTATTTAAATGTTATACAGAAAATAAAATTCACCTCTTTCTGTTTTCTTACACTAAATTTTTGGGATGATTGGATTATGTAAGTATGAAATAATGTTAAGGCTTAGCCCCATAATTTTTCTCTGAAAGTTAATTTTTTGTTAAGCAAAAAGTTACCCATCGATGCAATAACTACCGCTAATATTAACGATATTTCGTATGGTTCGCCTGACTGCACTAATAAATACAATATTATTAATTGTAATGCCGCACCCGCCGAACTAATGGCAACAAACAGTCCGTATTGTTTTAAAGTGTGTCTGGCAGAAAAATTTCTATCTTCAAAAGTCCATGCTTTGTTTAGGAAAAAGTTAGAAGTTATAGAACATGCTATACCAATTATAGTAGCTTCTATGTACCAAAGTC
>JBKPMK010000159.1:0-4933 GCA_046732115.1 Thermoproteota archaeon | reverse complement strand
TGTATTGAGCCCAAACCATTTTTGGCAATTGTTTAGTACAAAATATGGACCCTTGATACGTGCCATCCAAGCACTTGGAGGAAAGGGTACTAGCAAGGTCGAGGCATTAGAACATGACTTTATACAAGCCGTTGCACCTTACATGCATGAGAATTTGATAAGACAAGACTACCTGCTCACACTGGCGCTGAAGGCGTAAGTTGAAGCCTCAGGGCTCACGAAATGATGCTTTGCTCATTGTACTATCCCTATTTTGTTTAGTGTTTGAATCTTTACAGCCGTTAAAGTCGCTGCTAGTTGGCTTGTTCTGCATAACTGCGTAGCAATTACATGCTTACATGGCAATCCATTTCTTTCAAAGTCAATGCATGTACAGACATTCATTGACGGAATTACTTCATACTCGAGACTTGCATTTTTCTGGCTTTTCACATGATATAGGTCGTCACTTATCTTGCTGACTGCACCCATTTTGAAAAGCAAGAGTGCCTTGTCTTCTCGTGTCAGCTTCACGATCTGTTTCGTTTGCGTATATTACAAGATAGTCAAATCAAATGAATAATAACAATATCCGAATATTGCTAGAGCTCCTAATAATGGATACTACTTGATTTTGCTATTTCAGAAGCGCATAAAAAGGGGAGCGAAATGGTGCAGACAAAGAAGCTCAATCAAGGGGTCATGAATAAGAAGACCCTGCAAGGATTTCACTCATGATATTATTAGTAATAATATCAGCTTAGTCAATATTATATTTTTAGTAATGTCAACACTGGCAGAGGGGAACTTGAATAAGGAAGACATCACGATACTGCTATGATTGGGGGCGAAATAGCAGTATAGTAATACCCCTCTGCCGTTGTGCGTTCTATCCATCCCCTGCAGTGGTAGATAGAGAGAAAGCATACTCTCTATATTATCACTCATATTAAACCATAATAGATCTGTAGCCTTAGGTATTGTAGTTAATAATTTTGCAGTAACAAAGAGTATTACTCATGTTATACTAGTACTAGCATCAGTGTTTGTATTATATTTTTCATTCTTTTATCATTAGATTGTTTTATGACTAAAGTCAACTTTTTTGAGCATAATTTTGATAGGTATGTCCAGATTATGATTCGAACAAAATTAGGGCATTAAAAGCAGAGAAAGCGGACTGATACGCTGCAGACAAAAAAGCTCTAAAAGGTAATTATCATGCCCTTTTTTGCTAACCTAACTTCTGTTGTTATTCCTTCAATTGGATGAACTTTTGTTATTAAGCCCTATTATATTGCCGCTCTCTTCAAAGAGTTTTTCCCCCAACGCCATAATATGAGAGCATCTGATAGCCTTATATTAAGCGATTTGTTGCCCGATTTCGGGTAAAGTAGTAAATAGCTGGATATCAAAAGCGTTCATCTCGCTGATCTTGACTCATGCGAGTCATCAAAGTTTATGATTACAAACTTTTCAGCATTATTATTGGCACTTGTATCCGATATAGTTGGTTGAGATTCATGTATTTTTGAATCGTCGACTGGTCTGTTTCCAGACTAACTCTCTTCTTTAGCTCTTTGAAGGTCAACTACTTGTTATACAATGATAATACGGCTAACCCTAGCTTTAGTCTTTTTTACCCATCTCTTGTGATCAAACATTTCTTTAATGAACCTTAATCTCAGGTACTCTAAATCAAAGGTAGAAGTAGTGCAAAGGTAAACCGCAGTAGGTTGAAATAGCTGTATTTGTATCCACAGGTTATCCTAAAGTAATGCGTTTCAGTATAATATCAAGGATAACAACGACTTCTGTAAAAACCAATAGTCGTGATGTAAATATTGCCAGTAATAACGTTCATACGGACGATACCAAAGGCAATGACAATGGGGATGAACCACCACCTGGTATTAGCAGTGGACGTTATAATAATGACAATAACAGTAAACAAGCAATTCATAATAAATGCGAGAGTCTAGACGAGGGAACATTTGCATTTATGCATTGGATGAACTCAGATAACAAGAAATCTATAACTTCTGATAATCCTATAATTTTGTTGAAGTTTGTTAACGATAAGCATACAATACTATATGAGACAGATTTGCATTCTGAAGTGGATGTTCAGATAAATGAAGGCGTTCCATACTGTAAATATTGCAAATTAGCTTGCTGTATGTGTAGAAGAATTGTATGGGCATAGACGTGGAAGAGGAGGAAAAGAAGAGACAGTAGATGATATTGTATCAGAGAATTAAGCAATGATTTGTTTGATCGAAGTCATCGTAACATTAAAGGATAAGACCACGCATATAGGAGCAGACTTAGATAACCTTAGATAACACAAGATTGAAGAGTAAATATTGTTGATATAACCAACCAATCATGTTGTTGGCTATTTTTCTTCTTTTTGTTGCCGCTCTCTTTTAAAAAATTTAAATAAACCAAGCCGTCGCAAGGTTTTCTTGTTGTTATTGTTGACGTTATTATTGGAAATACCAAGAGTATCTGCAATCTTCCATCCAATCTTTACCATATATGGCGTTATGAAAGTTGTAATTATTGTCATCGATCCGACCATTGGCAACAAAAATGAACTTGTAATTCCAACATCAACTCCGCCTTTAGCAACAACCAAAGCAAGTTCCCCCCCTGATGACGATAGACCAAAGCCTGTTCTCAGTGAAGTTCGCATACTGACACCTTGCACCCTTGACGATAAAAACACTGTAAAGAATTTTGCTGCTATTGATACCAATATTAATACTAAAGCAGGAACTATGTATATAGCAAGAAGACGAATATCCATCAGTGCTCCAACGGATACAAAGAATATAGCAGCAAACATGTCTTTGATAGGAGTTGCTATGACCCTTGTTACTGAATGGACTTTTGATTCTGCTATCAATACTCCAGCAAAAAATGCACCTGTAGCAACGGATATTTTAATTTCATATGCTATAAAGGAAAGGCCAAATGCAATTCCCAAGATGGTTACTATTAGCAAATCATGCTGATTTGTTCTTCCAACATAATTAACAAACCGTGGTATAGTTTTTGAGCCTATTATTATTATTCCTGCAATAAATGCTAATACAGTTCCAATAGACAATCCTAAATCTATGATTGATAACTGACCTGTTGATGCTACTGACTGTAAGATTGCTAACATAGATATTACAACTATGTCTTCAATCACAGCAACACCTAAAATTAGCTGTGATGCTTCTTCTTTTATCATATCTAGCTCCTCTAAAATCTTCATGACAATTACTGTGCTTGTAACGGATATTGCTAATCCTAAAAATAGACTATCATATAAAGAATAGTGTAAAAACTGCTGAGCTATTACAATTCCGCTAACAAAAGTCCCTAATGCTTCAGATAAAGCTATTACTAACGCCTTTCCACCAATGTTTCTAAGTTTTTCGATTGGAAACTCCATTCCTACAACAAAGAGCAGTAGAATTATTCCAATCTCAGCGAATAAGTCGAGTATGTCCTGATTTATGAGTAAACTGAATGGTGGGGTATGTGGACCAATAATCATACCTGCGATAATATATCCTATAACCATTGGTTGTTTTAACTTATATGAAACTAACGCCATGACAGATGAAATAACCATGATGATAGTAAAGTCCTGTACTATCTGACCTATTTCAATAGCAACCATAAAACAACGACTATCGAATAGACAAGTTGTTATCCCATATGTCTGTTATGAATATGTCCAATCGATGGAAATAATTATTTGTTGAAATTCAATAATATAACGATGATTTTTGCCCAGAGTGTTTCTATTTCCAATGTAATCTATCTACTGCGTCCTAACATTCATTTGTCGTTAAAGGGTATATTAGATGCCTGGTATTCATCTTTAGGCCATCCAATACCAAGTCCACAAATAGCTCTTCCTTGTGACGAAAGATCGAGAGTTGCAAATCGTCTTGCCAATACTACAGGATTATGAAATAGAATATCGATAACAGATGTTCCGAGTGCAATTTTCTCTATATTAGCAGCCACATAGGTGAGTGTTTCTAATGGATCTAGTATTATTTGATATTCATTAGGAAGGCTTCCATCTTGTGTGGCAGGATATGGTGTTTGTGGATTTATAGGCCAAAGAAGTCTTACGAATACCCATAATGAATCAAAGCCTTCGCTTTCAGCATTCTGTGCTATATGTATTATATTTCCTCTTGTAGCCTGCTGACCAGCTTGTGGTAACGTAATACCTACTTTCAAGGCATTTTCAGCTTCTATTACTTCTTCTGTTTAAAAGATAGTATCTATAGTATGCGTTAAATAATAATTTCAGGTTCACTCTTTCTTTAATGTGTTGTTCAGGTAGATGTTCAGTAACGTATTGTTTGATGGATTCTTTGGCTTGGCTGCGCAGGTATTGCATGTCAGAAGGAATGGAGACCTTTGATACTCACGAGCTATTTCGCGATAACTTAAGCCTCTGCATCTTAGCTCAATTACCTTACTTCTATGCCATTCTAATTGTCAGCTCAAAGTTCAGATTTTTCTTTCGTAAATATTATGTCGGTCAGTTTTTTGGCTTTATCTATCTAATCCTTGATGAGGCATTGAAACAAAAAGAAAGGAAAAAATAAACAAAATGTTGGATGTTCTTTGTTTCTTGTATATTCATTGCTAATGCTAGGAAGCCTTCTCCTTATCCACTCATTATTTGACCTCGGATTTCCCCATTTTGGTTTTGGTTAGTATGAACATTGACATATGCGCCACCATTTTTCATAAGATCTGCTAAATCTGAAATTTGTTTACCAGCTAATGATCCCTGCAGATCAGAAGATGTAATCTTTCCTTTTCCCATTTGAAGTGGAGTTGTTATAGGTTGACCATTTTCTCCTGATTTACCTTTGTGAATATGAGCCATCATAAATCCTTGTAGATTCGTAGTAGATAGGTCATAGTT
>JBKPMK010000158.1:0-11682 GCA_046732115.1 Thermoproteota archaeon | reverse complement strand
CTAGATAAAGAGCTTGAAGCGACACATCGTGCTGGCATTAATTCTACTGAGCTTATTTCACGAGCACCACTACCTCATTTTGATACCGGGCCATGTCTGCATTTTCCAAATCAAGCTCAATTTCAACCTCTAAAATATCTTGGGGGTCTTTCCCAAGCTATAGTCCATAATTATGGAGGAGAAGTTTTTACCGAAACTCATGTCCAAGATATAAGTTCAGATGGAATTATAACATCTGATGGATATACAATTAAGGCAAGCAATATTGTGATAGCTACTAATGCTCCAATTGTGAATCAAACAAGCAAAATGTACGATAAGCAAGAACCATATAGAACACATGTTATAGGAGCTCGAATAAAAAAAGACTCAGTTCCCAAGGGACTTTATTGGGATACAGGAGATCAACGTTCAAAGAATAGAGTACCACCTTACCACTATGTAAGGATCCAAAGATTAGAAAACGATGAAAATTATGATTTTTTGATTGTAGGTGGAGAAGATCACAAGACTGGAAATGTTGTAGATAATGGAAAAGAAAAAGGAAAATATAAGCTGGGAGAACGATTTAGAAAACTTGAGGTATGGGCAAAAGAGAGATTTCCTATTGAAGATATAGTATATAGCTGGTCAGGCCAAGTTATGGAACCTATGGACTCATTGGCATTCATAGGACGCAATCCAACTGGTAACGATACAAATAACAGTCGTATCTATATCGCTACTGGAGATTCTGGAAATGGCATAACCCATGGAACTATAGCTGGAATACTTTTATCAGATTTAATTTTGGGAAAAAACAACAGATGGTCAACTCTTTACGATCCATCAAGAGAAGTAAAAGAAGAGAAAACAAGGGGTTCTTCTTCTGATGATAATAATTCATCATCAAATAAGAATAATAGTAAGAAGAATGACTGGGAGAAGAAAATTGCATACTCAATAGAATCTCTTAAATTAGAGCAAGGTATCATAATAGAAGAAAAAGAATCAAAAGGAGGAGAAGAAGAAAAGAAGGGTCCACTAGCGATTTATAAAGATGAAAAGGGAACAGCACATACTTTTTCAGCTATATGTACACATCTTGGTTGTACTCTTACATGGAACGGTTTAGAAAAATCATTTGATTGCCCATGTCATGGATCGCGTTTTTCTAGTACGGGAAAAGTGATCAATGGTCCTGCTAACAACAACCTTCAAAAGAATTGATGTTATATTCATAATAAAACTTGTAAGCAGTATTCCTAAGTATACAACCTGATTATCTAGTGATTCAAACGGTAATATGACACCATCCTCAATATTAAAAAATGTCAACTCTAATTACGACTACAGGGGCGTTTTATCTTCTACTTATATGGTAATGTAGATTCAACCTGTGCCAATGCAGAAGTTACTTGATTTAGATTCTTTCCAGAGCTAACCAATACTAGCAATACTTGTTGTTTATCTCCTCCTGCCGCAGAACCGCCTCCACGGATACTTGTAAATGGATATTGATTATCAATAGTAAAACCTTGATTCTTTAAGTCTGAAATAGTTGTGGCAAGTAACTTTGATGGTACCATAAGTGTAACTATAGTGTCAGCATTGCTAGATCTTCCTACTTCTGTCGCTGATGCTGCAGCATTAGTAGTGTTAAAATTAGCAGCAAGTGGTTGATTTACAACAGTTAATGTCCCATTCATTTTATAATTTGGAACCGCTCTATCATAGCTTGGTCCTGAATAAGCAAAAGTACCTATATTATTAAATGTAAATGACTTTGAGGCATTATAGTTATCAAACCTACCACTATTGAATACTGTACTTTTTGTACTATTATCTACTAGAGTTATACTATGACGATGACCTGCATCTGCATTTAACCATGTTACAGTAGTGCCAACATTTACTATCGCATTTTCTGGTATGTAAGGCTGATTGATAACTCTCAAATCCTTGGATGCAGTGGGATCCTCATGTCCTTCATTTGGAATTGATATTACAAGGTTTTTGATATTCTTTCCAAGAACTATTGTCTGTTTTTGGTAAATATTAGATGCTGTTATGTTTGGTTGTTGTTCTACTTGTTTCTGTAATTGTGACTGGCTTTGCGCAAGTGCATTATACAGTAATATAAACGATGATAATAAAATTAATGATATTGACAATGTCAACACTGATAAGAGAAGAAATGATGGATATACTGAAAAAATAGACGTTAATCTATTTACATTATTTTTTGGTACTCTCATGTTATCAATTCTATTTATGGCAACTAACCATAATTACAAAGGTAGGAGGAAAAATAGACAATACTTGTTTTTTTATCGGCTAACGCATCAGAAACTATCAAATCCTCCCCCTCCATCGAATCCCTCAAAGCCTCCTGAATCACCAACATTACTGTAGTCTGCTGTCGGTTCGGTGGCAGTCTGGTCTGTCTGTTCCTGGCTACTATTGTTGTTATTATCATTGTCTTGTGCTCCTGATTGTGTATTTTGATCACCATGGCTCCCTACTGCTGCACTTTCAGCGGGATTCATTGCCATGCCCATCAAAGACATCATTGACATAAAGAACATCGCATTCATAATTCCAGAAAATAGCATCATAGGTAACCATGCTCTATTGGAATCCATAAATGACTCAAGCTTTGACCTATCTCCATTACCGTACCATTGTTGGACATCCTGACACTTCTGCTCTAGCTCTTGTTTTTTTGTATTAAGAAGTCTGACTCCAGTTTCTGTTACTCTAATTTCTGTCTTTTTTCTGCCAAGAAATCGTCTTATTTCGGATTTCGCAATTAATCTTTGGGTAAATAGATCATTTATAATTAATTCAATTTCAGCATCATTATTATTTATCTTTGTGACTTTTGCAATTTTGCTGATATTGGTCATACCTCTGGCTATTGCATCAAGTATCATAAAGTGATTAGGACTTTCATTAACGTTAATGTTATTCGATGATGATGACATGAAGTATAATAATATCTGCAAAAATACTCTTAAGTATGACGTTTATTTTGTCTTGCTTTGCAAACGTCTTTCTTAAGTAGATTTTGCATTACAATACTAATTTGATGGTTAATAAGAATAAGGAGAATTCATGTCAAAGAATCTATCTCTCTATGTGCAATCTATGTTTTTGGTGTGCATCTTGTGTTGATATAGAAAAAATGGCTATTGCTAATGCCAAGTGTCCTTATTGTGATAACCCAAAATTAGAGTTAATACCTATCATATCTAATAACAGTATTTGAACTTTGACCAATACATTATCTAACAATCAGAAAAAAGTATGGATGGTTAAAAAATTTTCATATACATTAATTAAACATCGATATACACACAGAGTAATCGGAGAGCGCCGAATCATAATTAATTCATTGACATGGTTTGGAAGTTAACACATTTTCAGGAGGGTAATGAAACGACAGGATATCCTTACGATGTAAGAGGTGAATGGTCAGACTCAATAGTGGTGCAAGTAGCACAGAAGGTTAAGGGAATTGAATATGACCATGGCAGCCCTGCTGCAAGTCTAAAGCAAGTAATTGAGGTAATTAAGGAATTCTTGCCTGACCCGATCAGAGATATATTATGACATAGAAGTAGGACTTAACCTCCTGTTGCACTTGACAAAACAGAATATATGACAAAAATAACAAAATAAAATCCAGAGAAATTCAAAGTTAAATAGTTTTGTTACGAGGGTAGTATTTATCAATAGTAGCGCGATTGTGTTTTACTTATGACATCGAAACCTATTCCGCTATCATCTAGGAAGACTATCATCACTTTTTCTTGAATTACTTGTTGTGTAGTCATATAGTATTATCTTGCCGATAGCATTAATATTATAGATGTACAAAAGAATCATAATTTTTTCATATGGAAAGAATTAGAAATACAAATATGGTTTCTATAACGTCAATTTCATTGTTTACTGTTACTTCTTTATTATCATTATTACTACTTTTTCATGTCCTTGGCAGTGCAGAGATATCTAAAGGCGTGAAGGCATTAGATAATAAAAATGATACTACTACCTATTTTGTTTAAAAATAGTTCATTTCCCCAAGTAATTATCGATTTTATTATTTTAATTTTCGTATTGGGTCCGACGGTATCAAGACCCTTTTGCTTCTTATATTATATTGGTTATTCTGTGGTATTATTCAATCCACACATGCCATGTTCATATGTACATGTACTATACATGCAGTCCTGCTCATGATTCCAGTCGCCATGATCATATTCTTAATGATAGCTGAAGGTAGGTTGATAGTTATATCGCACCAAAAGGATCAACAGGAACGACACCCTTAGTTATAATAGATGTACAATAGTCATATTTCAAGCAAAAATTAGAACAAAAAGAAAAGGATTGATGATGAGACTCAACAAGCTGAAGCTGTATTGCAAAGCAAAAATGTTAGTATTGAAACCATAAATGCGTATCAGAAGTTAAATGAAAAACTAAATGAGCATAATTTGTCTTTTGGGGATATTGACAAGCTGTTGAATCTTTTGGAGAGTGCAAAGAGATATGGATTTGACGGCAAAGAGATAGCTAAAAAATTATGGAACAATCAAAATCTAGAATGGAAAGAGAAGGCACTCAAAGATAAATGCAAGAACTATCAAAGAAGATAGCTAAGTATAATGATAGCCCGCTATAGGTGTGGATTTGCATACATTCTATTTCTTCACATTGTATTGCTGTTAATTTTGGAAACTAGTTATAATTAAGCAGACACAATTATATTTTCAATTACTGTGCCTAGTAAGAATCACGAATTTATATCCTTTTGTACAAAAATTATGATTATATGTCATGTCTTGACCGTATATACATATATATTTGATATGATAACCAAAAACATGAAAAGATTTCAAATAGAACTGGGTCTTTTTGCGACTCTAATAACAATAACGTTAGGTTTGGTTCAGTTACTACCAATTAGCGGCAAGTTGTTACCATTACTGCCTGCAGCAGCGCAGCAGCCGCCGCCAACAGTTGCAGAGATCGGTGCGCCAGGGGAAAAGCAAAATGAATATTATATTTTTACCCAAGAACTAAATGCAAATGAATCTAAAGTAGGTGAACCAATCGCCGTATTTACGCTAACAAATATTATAGCGCATAAGGGAGATACTGTTACAATTCACTTCTACAATACTGCAGATGAGTCAGAAGACAGACACACATTTACTATGCAATCTCCATACAAGATGGATTATGATCTTGCTGGTGGACAGACTAAAACTTTTAGCTTTAAAGCTGATAATATAGGCGGTTTTACGTATTATTGTAGGTATGATCTACCAAGTATGATAGGGCACTTAGAAGTGCTTCCATAGAATAAAAAGTAAAGATTATACGGTGTATAATCTCGTTCTTCTACGACAAAAGAACCTACTAACGCAATCGTGAAAATGCAACAGTTGACAAATCACGAAGGAAAAATAAAACCCACTCTTAGCCATTCACATATACGATAATGTCAAAGGATGTTGAAAGCAGTGGAGAGGCGCCTTTCACATTTACTTATATAGAAAAATTGCTACGTACAAAGAATTTTGGAGTGCTGACTACTATAACGCCAGAGGGTAAGCCTCATTCTGTTGGAGTAGTGTATGCAGTATCGCCTCCCGGTGAGCCTTTTTGCATCTATCTAATAACAAGACCAGTATTGAAGAAAGCGAGAAATATTAGCAATAACCCCAATGTTTCATTTGTTGTACCTTTCCCACATTATGTATTTAGGATTGTACCTCCTGCATGCATTCAGTTTCAGGGAAAAGCAAATCTCATCCCAATTGATAATCCAATTGCTTTTAAGGTATTTCAGGCCTCGATTGTTTTACGACGGAGTTTCAGACATAGTCTAAATTTAGGCGAAAGTACATTTATCAGAATTGTACCTGACAACAAAATCTTTTCATTTGGAATTGGGGCAAACATATGGCAGTTCCTACTAAGATCCAGAAATAAAAATTTAGGAAATTATCATGTTATAGTTCCTGAATATCGCCGCTTCTAATGATTGATATCTCAATTATTCAGAACATCGAACATTCCCATCCAACCAAGGTCTGTAAATCCGTTAATGTGAGCATGGAACATGAACATCCCTGGTTTATCATACGTGAATTCAACTATTCCCCTATTTCCCTGTCCTAATTCAACTATATCCGTTTTGTAGGAAGGATTCAAACCAGTTCCAGCAGGATAATAATCAAACATATTCCCATGCAAATGGAAACTGTTTATTGGCTCGAACTCCAACATGTTTACCAAGTAAATTCTATAAAGCTGGCTTGTAACTAACTGTATTGGATGATCTCTGTATATGAATGCGGGTCCGTTCACGCTATAGATCTGATTAGGATGTCCAATAGCTTGACCTGCGTGAGTTGCTTTGTTAAAGTCGGTACGCAATTCAGCAGCAGTAGGCGGACGTAGAATACCTGATTCATTTGATTTGTAGTCATCTACCAGATTGTATCCGTTCATAAGCATTACCATCTCTTTAGCGGGAGGTCGAGGTGTCTTTGGATCGATTATCATAACGCCATATAATCCATGATTGATATGTGATTGTACAGATTCTACATGGCAATGGTATGGGTATACGCCATATGGAGATGCTACAAAACGATATGTGTAATTTTGACCTGGACCAATAGATCCCCCATTGCCATATACTCCATCCATTATTCCTGAATGGATGGAATGCATATGTAAAGAGTGAGGATGCTGCGAGGATTTAGAATTATAAACGGTAATTTCAACATGATCCCCTTCAGTCATTCTCATTGTCGGACCAGGTATTGTATCGTTAAAAGTCCATGCATGGAACAATACAGGATCCGTGGTATCTATGTCTGAAATAGGAATAGCCTTGTTTTCACTAATAAACAAAGAGAAGTGCCTCAATAAAGTCCCATTCTTATATTGGGTTACATGGCCGCAGTTAAAGTAAGTTAAATATTCTAACGGATTGGGCCTATCATCCATGTTTTTTACACAGTTATCTCCAACTGGTATAGACGTGAGCGAAAGCTCTGGAGAAATGGATTTGGTTTTAGTAGCTATAGGAGGTGTTGCTGACATCATCATCATCATTGTTTTTGTTGACGCAGTCGATCCCACGCCATTTTGTTTGTCTTTGTTATCATCATCATGAAGTGTATATTCTACTGCAGTTGCTAGTTGACTTGACGGTATCACGATCATGCTAACAACGAAAAATGCAAGGGCAACAATAGCAGCAACAAATGTCATAAAGTGATAACTTATGGATGGACTAAAATGTAGTGTTGATATCATGATAGAATCCTAACCTCAACTCCCAAAATCGAGTCGATAACGCATAGGTGAACTATTGATCCTATATTTTCCATATGAAAGCTATTGCTATCTCTAATAGATTAACCCTGATTAAGCATTAATTGAAGAAATCATAAGTAAATTGAATAATCATAAGTAAATTGGGT
Source organism: Thermoproteota archaeon (assembly GCA_046732115.1). Classification (GTDB taxonomy): domain Archaea; phylum Thermoproteota; class Nitrososphaeria; order Nitrososphaerales; family Nitrososphaeraceae; genus JAFAQB01. The sequence continues at coordinate 4,189 of JBKPMK010000158.1, read as the reverse complement.
ACGTCTAGCTATTAGAAGATGAATTAGCTCACTAGCTAGGCTTACTTCTGATCTTGAATTATAGTTATGATACAGATGTTAACATATATGGTAACAGCTCAAGATTAAGGTGACACAAAAGCAGCCCTGACTATATTCTTCGCTTAATCAGAGCAACTTAAGAATGTGTCACGTTATCACTAATATTTCTTATATATAAAGAAGCTTGTTAATTTGTAAAAAGATGTACTGAGAATAGTGGTAATACTTGTCGGACAAAATAGTTATAGGATGTTCAAAATAACAAAATTCAGAGTATGTGTTATTGGAATGGTAGTAGGAGTAGGAATCATTAGTCTTATTCCATTTATGGGTCTCACGTGCAGATGGTGTATTGGTGCTGGTTAGTCTAGTAACTAAGAATATATTGGCACGTACGCCCTGACTATTTTATCCACATTAATGCATGGCTTAGTGGAAACAAGGATTGTTATTTATCATAATGAACTTCTATAAAGTCTACAGTGTTATGAGATCAGCCTATCAGTCAGACTTGTATAATATGACTCATGGACAAGAAAATAGGTAAACATTGGAAAAGAAGTGACATTTCATCAATTTCCAAGTATGCTAAAAAGCAGCTAACAAGGACACAACATTTGCTGCAAAGCAAGACAACAACTATAACATCTGCCATGCCTGTTTTATTGACTCTGCATTCTGAGAGGGTCAAATTTGTTAATAAAGTTCCTGTAATACCCATTAATGTACTTGCTGCTTTCCTGTACGAATTTGATTGGAATTGCCAAGAGGTTCATATGGTGTCCAATGATTGAACACAATGTTACGTCTATAACATAATTTAAAAAATGAATACCTGCTATAGATGTTCTAATGATTATTGCAAATGGTCAATAGTGCGTTTAGAAAACGTATTACATAGAAGTGCTCCTTATATGTGGAATAGTGTTATTGCCAATATCATAGCCTTTTTGTCGAAGATACTTTAAAGTCAATTTATACACTAGCTCATCATGGTCCGTTACTTCCAATACTCTTTTCCATGAAACTTCACCGCTCTTTAAAAGTTCTTTCGATAATAATTCTGTCGTTTTTCTTGCTTCTTGTCTACATTGCTCCATGGTTTTGCCATTCTTATAAGCATGAATACGAGAATCGCAACTAGTACTACTACTGCCCTTATTTTCCACTAACTAAAAAAAGATTAGCAACCATTTAAACTATTTTAAGTTATGAATCATCTGATGTTATCACAGATTATCAGTTGACGTTGTTTGAGGTCGACTATGGAGCGGCATAATCAGCATTTGCTTATAAGAAAGACAATAAAAAGGAGATTAAAACAAATATGTTATTTTTCATTTCATAATTGATTACAAGTTATTTTGGGCAGCATATATGTTGTTTGTTAGCTATCTATATAGCATAGACGATATGAAAAGCAAGAAATCTGACAATAATAGCAAGAAGAAGAATACAACAAAGGGAAATAAAAAATCCTCCATCTCAAGGAGACATAGATAGCTGGCTTTATGTCTGTTTTGTTACCTTCTCCTTCTTTGTTTCTTTTTATTCTCTATCAGATCATAATTAATTAATCGAGCATATACCCAGATTCAGCTCCTGCTGCATATATGGTACAAATAAAGCTAAAACCACATGTTACTGAATATTATAACTATAGTGACATTCAAAGGAGTTACTGAATTCTTCTTAAGGTTAATGGCATGGCTATGCTTGAGAAATGATGACTACAGGAATAGTCAAATGTGCAGTGTAATCCATTGGTATTACAAAGGGTATAGAAGTACCTAAGGAGGCTGAGATACTAAAGACCAATAAAAGCTATGACGCAGCCTTGATTAAAGCTAAAGCTCTTAGCATTGATGAAAATATAACGTCAAGGATTTCAGATCAGATTTGCAAAGGGATAAATAAGTAAGGAAGAGTATGAAGAAATGCGAAAAATGCTTGAATCGTAACTATCATCGCTTGTCACACGTAAATCACATTGAACATGAAGCGCTGCTGAGCAATAAAAGAGTCATCTATTAACCACTTCAGGAACTTTGCAACGGCATGCTGCAGATAGAATCTCAAAGGCGTCGTTCAATGCAGTATTAGTTCTCATCTATGCCTAGCTAGCCGTAATCTTTAGCGTTTCGTTATCATTTACAAGTGTACCAGCAGCTTAGCAGCAAACAAACAACATTTTGTGGATTAACTCCTCAGGTAGAAATAGTTTGTATCATATATTAGCTTATGGACTCAGCGTATAACGATAAAAATAGTAATAATTTCAAAGTAGCTGTGGTAACGGGCGCAGGTCGAGGTATAGGCAAAGCTATCGCTAAAGAATTTGCTAAAAATGGTTACTGCGTAATGATAAATGATTTTGAGAAAGAAGAAAAACTAAAGAATACTGCAGAAGAGATCTCAAAGATAATTGCGGATAATAATCAAAATAGTAAAGTTGCACATGTTGTTGGAGATGTTTCACAAGAACAAACCTGTGTTTATCTAATGGAGCAAACTATTAATATTTTTGGAAGAATTGATGTACTAGTAAATAATGCATCCATAGCCGAAAAAACAGCTATAAGAGAAAAGAACCATACATCGCAGTCATCCTCATCTCCTAGTAATTTGGACACTTCTCAATATAAACAATCATCCTCTTATTTTACTTTAGAGGAATATGAAATTGCAGACACGAGTCTAAAAAAGGCTTGTATCTCTGTATCAGAGAAGCAGCTAAGAGAATGATCACCTCAAGTACCAAAGAAGATGAGAACGAAGAAAGGACAATAAGAAGAAATAACAATACTACTACACATTCAATTATTAATATATCATCTTCTTATGATTCAATTCCCAGATCTGAAGCAGACGCATATACTTTTTCAATGTCTGGTGTAGATCCGTTCACTTCCTCGAGAGCAGAAGTAAAAGCTATGGCCAAAACTGTTGCATTCCAACTAGCACAACAAGGAATAAGGGTCAACGCCATAGCACCAGGCCTTATAGCTACTGAAAGCAATAAGAAGTTGCTTCAAAATGAAGAAAGCGACGTGCCTTTTCACAGAATCGGACAACCAGAAGAGATAGCAAGAATTGCTCTATTCCTAGCTTCAGATGATGCGAGCTATATAACAGGTAACATAATATATGCAGATGGTGGCCTTTCGTTATCTCGCTCTAATTATTTTCTCGAAAGTAAGATAGAACAGGATTAAGGGACGCATTTAATCAGCCTGAATAATGATAGTTCATGCTGTATTCATTATAGAATTAGCCATTGCATTATCATTTTAGGAAAAAAAAGCATACATATTAAGAATGAATCTGAAATTCATGATGAAATAGGACAATTATTAAAAACGGCCACAAAATTCACGATTCCGACTCAGATATAGAAGGCCTTCAATCATATAGTATTAGGACAGTACAATGATTCCATATTAACATCGAACTTAGCTCTTGAAATATTTATTTTGGAATTATTAAGAGAAATCCTACAATACAAATATGCAACAGATGTAGAATTGGATAAAGCGTTCAGTAGCGTGTTAGAGAATAAACTACACACAACATTTAGAAAGAATTTCTTAAATGGTAAAGCTCATTGTGACTTAATAAACACAAGTGACATTTATAGAAAATTTCATGCCGCGAGGCAGTACCGAAGCCAAATAATGCATAGAGGAAAAATACTGAGCAAGGAGAATGCTCTAAGGAATATCACCAACATTCACAATGTTCATCAATATCTGCCTGATAACCCTTCAGTCTATGGGCATATTATTCTTCAACGTGCACAAAAAAAGCTTGGATATTGACTAATCAAGTAATAGAAATATGGGACAGCGAAAGAATTAATTAATCATAGCTGCATTTTGCCATAATCCCAAGCAGAAAAGAACTTTGGATTAATCTCGACTATTACAACCTCACCTTTCTTGGAGTTATCAGTTATCATTTTTGCTATTGGATGATTTAGTGTACCGAGATATTTCATACTAATTTTATCTGCTTGTGGAACTACTTTATTCACATCTTCTACCAGAGTAGCAACACCCTTGCCTTTGACTCCCTTGGGAGGATTCTCATCATCTATTGAGAAATAAACAACAGGTTTATTCCGTAGGTTCTGAGTTTTCTTAGCTGATTTACCTGTACTAATAGTAAG
>JBKPMK010000157.1:0-1873 GCA_046732115.1 Thermoproteota archaeon | reverse complement strand
TTTTACTTTTTGTCCTTGTTGTTGTATCAACTACCTATTGACTTGAAAGGAATGCACATAATACTTTTTCAAAGGAAAATGTATGTCCTATTGTATCATCTACTGCTACTCATCATATTAAGATGCTTGACTAAACTATCTTATGTTGTTGAGAAAGTCTTTACTCTCAGGTATTTGCAAATACTTTGCAAATATCGAAAATCCCCCGCTCTTGCCTATTGCCATTGAAGACGATAGCAGGAAATTCCTTAGCAGGTTGTCTGGAATTTTCAATTTCTCAAATAGAACATTTCAATATCACTATCTACAAGACTATTACTGATCATCAAGGACAGAATAGATAAACAAGACATAGAAAGTAGGAAATATCCAGTATATTAAAAAATAGTTATAATTTATTGAATTGGTGCAGATAATTGTTGATGATAACAGTTATAGTTTGGGTTTAACCATTCAATAAATGCTGCATAATTCAGTGATCTACCATCATAGATATAATCTGGAATTATTTTAATATACTTAAAACCATTTTTTAAATCAAAGGACAGAACTTGGTCTTGTAGTTCACCATTTACAACTTTTTGTGCGTATTCAAATGGAGACATCTTATCTGCATACTCACAATAGTTGTATAATCTGCCTCCAGCAATTACTCTCTTTAAATTTAATTTTATGGTTAATTCTTTTCTAGCTCTAAAGAGCATTGTAGCAATTCCTTGCCTACGGGAATTAGGATGGATACAAATATCATCTCCATAAAGGCTATCACCTTTAGGATTATGGGTTCTAAAAATACCACGATGTCCAACAACATCATACCATGAATGATCACAATACTCAGGATTTAACAAAACAATTAAGCTACTTGCTGAACCAACTATGCGTTCATTTAGTTCTGCACAGAATTGTCCTTCTGGAAATAAATTAATGTGATCTTCAAGAAATGATGGCTCAGATACTATTCCAGTAGCCACGTCTGAAAATGATTCTTTTTGTATATCAACTATTTCAGGAATATCTTTTATACAGGTGTTTCTGATTACTATTTTGTTAACGTTATTATTGTCTAACATAGGCAATTAACAATAATGAAAATGAGATCATAAATATATTTCATATTTCGAATCAAACCACTTGTCACGGCCAATACAACCACCAGCAGCATCACCTACAAGTGGACTTACAGCGGACGGCACAATAGACTCGATTATATTTGCCTAGTACCAGATGGATTGCAACTGGAAACTGGACTTTGATACTGACCAATGGTAGCGTAAACTCATTTAATACAAATATGACATGATACAGTAACATTTTATCTTCATTTTACACTATGTTGAGTACTGCAGCAGAAAAAACAAGACTATCATGGTTCGAAATAGTCTTTTCGAATTTTTAAATATTGTTCAGATAATGTATTATGTACTGTTGGGAAAGTACTCAACTGAAGAGAGGCGGGGTTGTCTTATGGCGCCTGTATAAATATAAGTCGCATTCACAGTGGCAACCATGAACGAAGTTATTTGTCCATTATGTGGGACAGATAAGGATTGAAGTGGTAACAACAGCTAAAGCGCTTTAATGATGACCATATCTGATGAATGAACCAATAGGTACTTTAATATCTTCAAAACCTACTGGATCAAGTATCTTAGCTATTATTTCTAATCCCGTTATTGTTCTGGGACCCGGTTTGCTAAAATATGCTCCTGCGTTAACTACATATACTTCGTTACTTTGAACAGATTGCAATGATTTCCATTTATCATTAGCTTCTAGTATCTTTGCTTCTTCTACAGTTCTTTCTATATCAAAACCACATGGCATAAGAATTATTTTATCTGGATTGAAATTTGTTATCTCATCGATGTTT
>JBKPMK010000156.1:0-11517 GCA_046732115.1 Thermoproteota archaeon | reverse complement strand
ATTCCAAGAACACTTTTAATCTTCCTTGAGAATTCCTCTGCGTTGTGTTTGTCAGAGCTAAAACAAACCAGTGCCAATTTATGAATAGGAAAGCTACGTATACCTAACGCTATTCCTTCTTGACCATCAGAGCCAAACGTGGCGATTTGGAGAGTTGTAAGTTGATGGATCATAATAATATGGTAGTTAGATCGCTGCTGCTAATAAGACATACCTCTAACCGTTAAAGTTTGCGTTTAACTGGTAGAACAAATGGTGATTGTCAAAAACAACAAGCAATTAAGTATGATATATGATGATTAAATGATAATAACAGTAAAAATAAAAAAGATAAAGTAGAATAGGCAGTTTTGTATTCTACATAGAGTCCTATATAGACTTGCTTTGGTGTTCAAACACAGTTGATGCATCAATTGTATAAGATAATATATGATTATACTCTTATACTCACTGATTAAGTTTTCAGAACTCAAAAAAGCTTATTAAATTAACAAAAATATTTTTGTATTGAACTGTTATTTATTTGATTTAACTAGCTTTTTTTTTACTTTTATTTCTGTGAATTCTTTTTTTGTTATAATACCTGGTACTTAATATTGTCAAGTTCACCACTTTTCCTCAACTTAGAGATCTCATTTAACATTTTAGAGATTCTTCTTTTTTGTCTTATTATTTTAATTCCCTTCATCATAATAGGACTAGCAGCCATCCCTAAAATCATTCCTATAGTCATATCAAGGAGCATGTCAAACATCATCTATCAATAAAACCTCCCAAAGAACTGTATTGGATAACATCTTCTTGCGCTTATATAATAACTGTTAGATGAGGATGCCAAGTAAATTCCAATTGACTGACTTTGTATTAATACTTTTTTCCAATTTTATGTTTATATGTCTAATATCCTAACCATAATTATTATCTTATTCTGTGTATGCTAAGCAATTTCCTTTATACATATTCGAGCAAATAAATTATGATCGTAACAAAAATGAAATTATGGGTTGTTACCACCGCCACTAATTATCTGGATGGTTCCCTTCATTGTAAATGGATGATATGCACAATGATATGTAAATGTGCCGGCCATGGTCGGGCTAAATGACAGCTGACCGGAACTATTTGGATTTATATCGTCGCTTGATGGCAATACATCTGCACCTGTATCTATGATTAATTCATGCTTCGTATCCGTAGGATTTTGGATTTTTATTAGATTCACAGTATTTGCTGATGCCCTTAATGTAGGATTTGATGCTCCATTATTAGCGTCTATCCAATTATACACACCGGGTTTTACTTCCTTTGCCGATAATTGAATAGTCTTTGTAGTAGAAGAACTACTACTAGTAGAGACAATTGTATTCTTGTCTTTTATGGCAGATGCTGTTTGCAAATGGTACAGATTTGAGTAACTATTAATATACATCAAACCGGATACTATCACTCCTGCTAACAACAAGCATTGGGCAACAATAGAAGTTGTTCTCCTCATTTGTTGATAAAACATTTCATCTTTAATTGCTATCCATTATATAGTATTTAAGCTATCAAGTTTATAGCATGCTAGTAACTATGGCCAAGGATAGTAAGGGTATAATTTGTCTATGTCCTCTTGATGGGATAATAGATGTTATAAGCAAAAAGTGGAGCCTACTTATAATAAATGAAATTGGAAACCATAAGCGAATAAGGTATAACAATTTGATGAAAGAATTGCAAGGCATTACCCCAAAGACTTTAGCAGACATTCTAAAAGAACTAGTAAAACATGGTTTAGTAATGAGAGAACCATTTAACGAAATTCCGTCACGAGTGGATTATACGCTTACTCATGATGGTGAGCAGCTAAGAGAAGCTATAATTCCGATCTTGCAATGGGCTATATCAAGAAAAGGTACAGTTGTTGCTCACTGCTCATGTTCGCTGATTGAAAAAGGAAAAGCATTGGTAACATTATGATCTTAAGATTTAGTCATTTTTTATTACCACTTTATAACATAAATCTGATCTTATTCTGGTCTCGATAGTCATTACGTGGGAGTGCATAAGCTTATAGCCTAAAATCTGCTAGTACAAAAATTTATCTGGAAGATAATTATCAATATCGTGATTATGCTAAAAATTTTTTACCTATATTGTTAAAGCCAATTCATGCAAATCAGATGTGCTGACTGTGAATGTTCGCCAGCAGAATGTAAAGAGAGTAGGTCGGCTTCGGAGTGTCCAAAATGTAGATGGGAGAAATGTTGCTGTTGGAATGCCATTAACATTTAACCTAGTTTATCATATTTTTCTCTTTTTTGTTACAACTCATTTAACAAATATCACTAGCTTTACTGCAAGGTAGTAACTATACTAGAGGATAGTTCGGCTTTTTATAATACATTTTTCTAATGTGACTCATAAATGAATGGCACATTGTTGCCAGCGTATGTACGATGGAAGATATCTCCATATGGGATGAATCTAAAATTGTATTCTCTTCATAGATACAAAATAGTATATTATGACAAAACCATTAGCGCAAGCAATGAGAGAAGATGAATGTAGAATACCGTAGCAGCACCACTACAACCATCAACAACAGAAAGAAAAGCTACAAGAAAATGGACCTAACAAACAAAGAAACAAAAAGAAGAATACTTCTTGTTGATGATGTTCCTGATATATGTATGGTTTACAAAATGGTATTGGAAGATGCCGGCTATGAATGTGCATCATATATAGATCCAAGCAAAATGTTAGAAGAATTCACTCCTAACTATTATGATTTAATTTTACTTGATATCAAAATGCCTATACTAAATGGATTTGAGGTTTGCAAAAAGATAATAGAAGTTGATAAAAATATAGAAGTAATTTTTATAACAGCTGGAGAAGAATACTATGAAGAGTTCAGAAAACAAGCTTATCCGGAATTGACAGATAACAATATTAAATACATTCAAAAGCCAATTGAAAATGAAGAGCTAATACAAATAGTAAATGAAACAATAAGACAAGAGATTTAATAAAAATATCCGGGTTCTAGGCTACGTGTGGGCCTGCTTTAAAACGCATTCATCATTTCGATTTTCTTTTACTAGTTTTGACATCTTTACTGCACCACTTATAAGTCTTGATGATGTCTTGATGCATATATTTATTATCTTTCACCTTATCAAAGTTATTCTCTGTATCTTCGGCATACCAACCCCTTGTCCAACCTACAAATGAAAATTTCCCGAAAACAAAACCAAGTTGCGACCAAAATGTCATAAGTTCTCCAGCATAAACAATCATTTTTGCTGCTATTATTTCACCATCTTTATAAACAGGTCTTATATGTCCCCCATTGCAGGTAGTCCCATGCTCCTAAACGAATTCCAGATGACGCCATAGTGTAAACTATAGCTTTGATTCTTCTATCAGTGTACGCGACTAATTTTCTTATTTCTTCTGGTGTAGGAATTCTATCATCTGCATATTTTTTAGCCAATTATCTAATTCATTAGCAGATTTTATTTCCAACTTTCTTTTGTTTCACCTTATCTTTGGTAAAACCCACTAAAAAGCAATGATATCGTATATGGTAAATTAGATTGCTGCTAATAAGATATACCTGCAACTGTTAAAGTTTAAGTTTAACTCTCATAATAAGCAGTGAGACTATTAGCAATGCTAGGTTCAATAATCGAATAATAATGGCAGCGAAAGAATAAGAAAAAATAAAAAGGAGAGTGAAAAAATGGGGAGTTTTCTATATCTTATATACAGACCTATACAGTTACCTATACAGACCTGCTTTGGTGTTCAAACACGGTTGATGCATCAAAGAAAGGACAGTTAACCACGTGTTTACCGGCCATTGCTGGTGTAATTGTTATCATTCCATCTTGCTTCATTGCCGTAATATCGCTTACAGTTTCTAATATTCTAGCCTTTAATGGGTTTTTCCATTCATTAAATGATATCTTCCACATAGGACTGTAATTGGGGTCTGTCGGGTTAGCAGCACCTATACCAGCCTGGAATCCCATTGGACCAGAGCCATTGATTCCATTTGTAAACTGAAATAGATCTACCACCGCTGCTGATGACAATAATTTCTCATCTAATGAGGCAAATGTTACTCCCATCATATCTGCTGGCATCTGGGGAGTTGCATCTGCTACTATATAGTAGATAGTCTTACCATCTGGTCCAAATCCTCTATGAGCAACCATCGTTACTACCATTTTATCAGTGTCAATTTTCAGAACTTGGCCGCCCATATATTTGGAGTCATCATTTATGTTCTTGTCTTCTCTTATGTTCATTTGTCCACCATTCCACTTTACAAATGGACAATTAGCCACTATGTTCGTGGATGTAACTATCAGATCTCCTTTATCTCTTGCAGCCATCACTTCACTTTCAGATTTTAGCTGACTTGGTGTGACAGCATTCTTCCATTCTACTATGTTTATTTTCCATAGTGGACTATAGTTTATATCTCCTGGCCGAGCGTTTCCAATGGTTGATTGGAAACCAAGTGTACCTGTACCTTTAATTCCATTCTTAAATACATAAAATTGGGCAATTGCATTACTTGGTGCTTGTGCAAGTAGCGGAGCATAATTTACTCTAAAACCAGTTGTACTTGTTAGTTGGGATGCAAGTTTCTGGTCAGAGATATCTGTATTAATATAGAATACTGGATTGCCATTTACAAATCCCTCCTTGAGCGGAATATCAATTGGTATGTTTGCTCTAGATAGTTTGAATGCTGAACTTGGTGCTCCAGAACTAGTTGTAGCCATATTTGCAGACGATGAGGATGCATTATTGCTTCCTTGTGATGTGCTCATTTGTGCTATTACACTTTGCTGTGATATGACTTGGGCAGCAACAAGTGAAAACATAACTATTGCTGCTGCTATCGCTGCTATAGATGATTTCAATACCAAAGCCTTCCTTTTTGTTTTGCATGAAGTCATTAATTCAATCGCAACGTGCTTGTATTAATGATGTTCCTCCAACTGTTCAAGTTTGTCTTTAATCATTTTATGTATTATTAAAATTGTTTATTATGATTATCAGAATACTACCTATGCATATGATAATAAATATTCAAAAGCTTCTTACATTTAAGATCAGCGTATTAAAGATTAGTTGTAAATACCAAGTAATTTCTAATTATTAGTTGAGCTTTTAAATAGGCGCTTAACGTGTTCTTTTCGATAGTAGCACAGTAATTCCACCTGAGACTAACAGGCCTATACCAAATGACATAAAAAATTCTATTCCAAACAAATATTATTATTCGCTATAGCAAAATACACTATATCTAATTATTATCGTTTTCCTCCAAGCCTTGTATTATGTATCGAACCGTTGTTTATTTGCTTTAACTATCTTTTCTTTTGTTTTATTTCTGTGAATTCTTATCATTATTATAACACTTGACACTTCTTGACCTTGTCGAGTTCGCCACTTTTCTTTAATTCAGAAATCTCATTTAACAATTTATAGACTCTTCTTTTTTGCCTTATAATTTTAAGGATGTTTGTTATGTAGCATATGTGTTGCTATGGCTGAAGTCACTTTGTCTGAGTTGCTCTCTTTTTTTATTTCTTGATGGATATGTTTCTTGATTTAGTCCACAAGTTACTTTGCCAGGGAGTAACTTCCAGTAAGAATATCGCGACATTGTAAAACACCACCCTGTATAATAATGCAATTCTGTGGAACCATCATCTTACTAGTAGATGATGAAGAAGAAGAAGGAGTCGACGATTGTTCTGTCCCACTTTGCATAAATTTCATCATCTGCGTTTCATTCATTCTACCCATGTCTTTCATTCCTAGCATAGAGAATTGCAGATACGCGAGGTTCATTTGAGAAAATGCAGCAGTAGTATCACCTTTCATCAAGGCTTCATTGGCTCACATGATTTGGAATAAAACTTAAAATCATCCCCGACCAAGGAAGTCATGTGAGCCAAACATTAGGCCCTGCTATCACTAAAAAAAAGTTATTCATCGCTGGGCTTGTTGCAGGAGCGATAGCTGTAGCAGTCTCATTACTTATGAGATTACTGGCCGGTGGGTCATTTCTTCCAGAAATTGCATCTCAAACTTTATTCTCCCTCACTCCGGGACAAGTCGAATCCCGGGCTGTAGAGACGCTTGGTCCACTCGCTAAATATTCTGCATTAATTGGTGCTGTTATTGCTAATATCATACTGTATGGTTTGATCAGTTTACTCTCACTTAGTAGTACATTGTATGGTAGGCTACAATCAAATAGATATATCAGGAATGCAATACAATCTTCAATATTAGCATATGTTATTGTGTTTTTGGTAGGAGTGTTACTTTTTGCTTTGGCTGAGGCGGATATTCAGACAAAATTCAGCTCGATAGGAATGTTGAGCATTTACCTTATTTTACCCAATATTGTCTTTGGGTTTGTCTTATGCTCATTCTTTTATCAACGACCGATGATATCATCTAAAGAGCAGCATACTAGCAGCACTACTCCTAGCAGCAGCGCAACTAATAGGCAAACAGAGATCCAGTATACGAGAAGACAATTCCTCCGAGCTGGTATTGCTATTGCAGTCGCTTTACCTATCCTCTACTTTGGTTTAGGTAGTCTTATATCACCAAGACAAGAAGTACAACGATCAACTTCATCGTTGCTTTCGCAATTCTTAAGGAGATCAGCGGAATCTAAACCTGTTGGCTTTGAGAATGCAAGGCTTGAACCACTTCTTGCTTCAGAAATAACGCCAACTGAGCTCTTTTATAGAATAGATAAAAACCCCATAGTACCTGTGATAATGGCAAGTGCTTGGAAGCTAGCTGTAAAAGGGTTGGTTGCAAAGCCTATACAAATGAGCTATACGGAGCTCAGAAATATGTCTTCGATAGAAGAGTTTGCCACACTCGAGTGCGTGAGTAACAAGCTAGATGGTGATTTGATAAGCACTGCTGTGTGGAAAGGTGTGCGTCTAAAGGACATACTTGACAAGGCACAAGTCTCGCCGCGTGCAAAGTATATCGTTTTTAGGTGTTATGATGGCTATGATGTTGGAATACCTATAGAAAGAGGATTCGCAGAGGGTACTATCCTAGCTTATGATATGAATGGAGCCTCTCTTACTGCTGAGCACGGCTATCCTGTCAGGGCTATAGTTCCTGGGTTGTATGGAATGATGAATCCAAAGTGGATAACCGAGATAGAGCTCGTTGATGGCATTTACGAAGGTTATTGGCAGAGGAAAGGATGGGCAAATAATGCGAAATATAATACTCATTCATTCATAGTTATTCCTGGTAATGCTGCTATTGGAAAAAGATTTAGCAATATAGCTGGTATTGCAGGCCCTTCTCCTTCCCCCTCATCTGAAATGGTACCAATTGCAGGCATGGCCTTTGCAGGAGACAGAGGAATAGCAAAAGTGGAGGTAAGCATAGATGGTGGTGCTACTTGGAAAGATGCACATCTCAAAGATGCGCTATCGCCTTATACTTGGGTTTTATGGATAGTGGATGTACCTGTAGCTAGTAATAATCATTATAAAATCATTGCAAGAGCTACTGACAAGACTGGAAAAGTCCAAACGTCTGAAATAGCAGATCCTTTTCCAAATGGAGCAACAGGTTACCCCGTGATCAATGTGTAGATTCTGATTTGCTCACAAGTCCTTCTATACAAAGTAATGTTAGTAAGTAGTTAATAGGACACTCAGATTATATGTTGTTTCTATTTTAGCAATAAAATATAATACCATTATCTAATGAATTCAGAAACTTTGCACTACACCATGCTTACGATGCTTACCATCCTTACCAAATAAGTACTATGGTAACGGTTATCCTGAGCACAGGAATTAAACCCTATCTATACAAGTAAGGGTCGTAAGGATGGTAAGGATCACATAGTCAAAAATCTCTGGCATAGCTTTTTTGCCGATTAGCCTTCACAATCCGTCAAAAGAGCCTAGAACTTTGAAGACTGATAACAGAGAATTATATGATATTGTTAGATGAAGGTAGTAAGCAACTTTCGTTATAGCGTGACTTTTATACAAAACCATTATTTTGTTTTTTGTTCATAGTAGAACGTTTTTCCAGAATTTTAATGATCATACATTGCTATACCGGATGGGTCTGCATCTGATCCTCCCATTACTATTCCTGGACCTAACTTATCTACCACTTTATGTCTTGTTGTTGTGTTTCTTGAAGATTTGCCTTTTGTGATTGTAAAATCTACATACTAAATTGCTAATATGAGCTTTTGAGATATTGGCACTTTAAACAAACCAAGTATGTCATTGTCTTCTTACTTTGTCACGAGCGTTATAATAATAAAAACAATCAGAACAACAAGGACAACAGCAATTCCTATATAGACTGCCGTATCAATTGATATTCTCATGCTTTTTGATTTCTTACTTAAAGGAGTGCGATATTCAAGCTCTATTAAGGGACTTCTATTCTTCTGCTCAGATGATTGTTGTAAAAACTATCTTAATAGGCCTGGTAACGCAGCCAACCATTAAGCGAATTAATTACGGCTTAACAAGTCAAATACGATAAAAAACGATTCGAAATAAGAGAAGATCCTAAGACGTTTCATTAACGATATTTCTGTGGGAAGGCGACTTGCCGCATAGTGCTTACTTCACAAGCGGTGCTGTAGCAAATCTGTCTCCTACTTGCTCAACTTGAACCTTAACATTCTGACTAACCTTTGCTAGACCATTCAAAATGTACTTTATATGTTAACAGTGAATGATTCTAAAGCTTATACTATCTTATACAGAAGTTGAATTTTTTATAGTACGAGGAGCTGGGATGCTTCTTATTCATATCAATTTATCAGATATTTAGAGCAACACATTACTCGTCTTCAATGAGCGATGTATCAACTACTCATTAAAATTGATGGTTATGTAATTAAAACAAAATCAACAAATAACAAATAGCACAAAATGTAAGGAACTAGATGATAGGATAGATAGTAATACAATTCATATTTATTGTTTATTAACTACTTATTCAATCTCATTGAATGCTTGGCAATTTGGACATTGATATACTGCATCTGAGGCTATCTGACTTAAAGAAAACATTTTGAGCAATAATGTTATCACATCTACCACAAATATAATCTATATCGCCTTTTCCTACTATGAATGGTTCAATATTACTGCCATTCTTCTTGTATATGGGTCTTGTCTCTTCTTGGGGTTCTGCTATAGTTCTACAGTTAATTCGAGGCATCTTTTCTTCTCTTTACTTTCAGCACATTATTTAATTAGTATTCTTAGATCTATCATGATCCACTAGTAAAAAATATTTTAATATAGACATCCATAACATCTTTAGTGCTAAGAAAGAATATCAAATTTTCATGTCTTTATATTTCATTTATAATTGCGCTTGCTATGACAATGATAGTAGCTCCTACCACCGGCTTTATTGCTTTAATAGCGTTGGCTGAGCAAAAAAGACAAGTTACCCTTGTTGCTATGCTTGATGACCTGGGCAATATAGGAAATTGGGATGATATAATTAAACCTGCCTTACAGGAATTACGGCTAAAGCATCCAGATATGGATATCAAAATAAAACTTACGACAACTCCATACAATCAAACTAGATCGTACATATTGAATGAGCTTTCCAATCGTACAGCTGTTGACCTTATATCTTTAGATCAGATATGGCTAGGAGATTTTGCAAGCAGAGGATTTCTGACTGATATTACTGACCATGCACTAAGATGGGGAAGGCTATCTGATTGGTATCAAACAAACTTTGATGGTGGTGTGTATAAAGGTAAAGTATATGGCATATGGGCATGGACTGACATAAGGGGCATATGGTATTGGAAAGATCTGCTCAAGGAAGCAGCGGTAGAACCAGATTCTTTGAAAAGCTGGGACGGGTACATTGAATCTGCAAAGAAACTTGATGATACTTTAAGATCAAAGGGCATAGAGGGTGTCCATTTAGACGATTCTACTAATTCTATGGATAAATGGTATCCTTATTTATGGATGCTTGGAGGAGATATACTCGTACAGAAGGAGGGACATCCAACAAAAGGAACATACTGGTTTCCAGCTTACAATAGTTCAGCAGGCGTAAAAGCATTGGAATTTCTAAAACAACAAGTGCAAGCAGGAATAAAGCCACAAAGTCATCTGTTTGAGACTGCTTTTGCAAAGGAAAAAAAATTTGCTGTGATTATAACCGGCTCATGGATGCCAGGAGAATTTCCACGTGATCAGTGGTCAAACCTTTCAAACAAGGTTGGTTTTTTACCACTGTTTCCATTAGCTTCAGATGCTATCCATAACTCTACAATGATGGGAGGATGGGAGTTTAGCATTCCACAGACATCTAATAACAAAGATCTAGCATGGGAATTGATAACTTTAATGGTTGAACCAAAAATACTTGCACCTTGGTTAAAGCAATATGGATATCTTCCTACACAGAAATCAATAGGGCAAGGTCCGTATGCAGCAAGCTTGAATCAGACAATACCATACTACGACAAGATGGTCTCCATGGTTTCATTTGGAAGCAGCAGACCTAGTCTTTCAGAGTATCCTCAAGTTGCTGACAATATAAGGGAAGCGATACACGAGGTTTACTTTAACATTAAGGATCCTAAGCATGCGTTAGACGACGCTGCCAGAAAGTCTGCAAAGGTTTTAGGATGGTAGGATAGGCTATCCGTATCTTACTTGGTTTAACTGTCAATATATCACCCTTTTTCAAATTGCTAAGGAGTGATAATTAAGTGAAAAGTCAAGTAGAAATCTTAAATGGTTCAATCAACTTCAGAGAGAATATTTTGAGCTGTGATTTTGAGCATAAAGTAGTAAATGGAATACACTAAACAAACAGTATGAAGTAATAGACTTTCCTAAATTTAAAAAGAATAAATCATAGTTGAATTTGCAGCCTACTTGTGAATTATTATTCCCTATTGACTGTTTTAAGCAGTAGTTTTCACTTCCGTAATCCATTCACACTCAAAGCCGTATTTATTATGATGATTTTTTATTGCTTGTTTATTTGGGGCTTCAAGAAGGCAGTAAAATCTGTCTGCCTCATAGTTATACATTAAGTTAATAGCTTTAACTTGAAATTCATCTATTGGTGCATTTTGGAATTTCCTCAACGATTCCTCATCCACTCCTTTTAAAGGATGAACATCAAGGAACTTTGGCATGTATTGTTTTGTTTATAGCATTTTTATTTAAACTTGTTGTCCTATCTCATCAATCGTAACTTGTCCTGCATATGATGAAAATATTGGTTTACCAGCGTTCTTAGAAAACCTGATTTGTAGTTATTGTTTTCACCATGTCTATCATATACTCACAGATCGATAAAGCCGTTTCAACTGACAGGATAGAGATGTTTTTGCTTTTAGTCGGGACTACTGCTGCAATTGCGATGCTTGCCATATTTCTTATCAGATGGAGTAATACACTAGATAATGAAGTTAAGAGAAGAACA
>JBKPMK010000155.1:0-5847 GCA_046732115.1 Thermoproteota archaeon | reverse complement strand
TCATGTCTGTAAGATATGGTTCATGTCCTACGATAAGAACGGATGAATATTGTTTGAATCGTGTTGACGAAGATAATTTACGGTAAAGGTCTTGTCTGTTACCTTCAGGCTTGAGTTCATTCCAATCTTCCATTTTCTTTTCATTCTTCAGTGTCTTTGCAACAATTGCCGCGGTTTGATGCGCTCTCTTTAAAGGACTGCTAATTATAAGATCAAACTTAATTCCCAAATCTTTGAGCGAATTTGCTATACCAGCCATCTCTTTTTGACCGGTGACAGTTAAAGCTCTTTCAGAATCTTTATTATTTCCCCCAGTGATCTTTTTGCCTGCCTCGCCATGTCGCAAAATGAACATATCCATAACAAAAAACATATAGTAATTGTTATATTATCTTAACCGTACGTACACGCCAATCTAAAAATCTAAAATTTCGTTTTCGTCTTTTTCCGCTGTTAATGTAAAGTTATTAGATATCATAAATAAGTAAACATAGACCATTAAATATCAAATACGTCTAACTCAAAATCCTATAACAAAGTGTATTATTGTCCGTTTACAGAGATATATATAGATCTATGTGATCCATACTATCATCATGTGATAATCTTGTTTCATATTGAATAGATTTTTGTTCTATAAGTAACTATTTTGATTATAAGATGTATCTTAATATTCACAGGCTTGAAATTGCAAATGGCCTCAAAGATGCGCTTATCCATGCAGATTTCACTATCGACTCCATAATCAAGAGTGGACCGAGTCAGATTGCTTCAACAATGGGAATTGATCTATATGTTGCAAAAATCATCTTTAATGCTGCAAAAGAAGCTGCTAAAGCTAATGGTTTTATGGAGCTGGGGAATAATAAAGATATTATCAGGCCAATCAAGATTGCCAGATGAATTTAAATTTGATGTCTTTCTTGTCATCAATGTTATTATTGTGCTTATATCTGCACCCATTTAACGGTACATTATTTTCAGTATTAATTTACATGTATTGAATAAGCGAATGTCGTAGACAGCTATTTATCTTACAATCAGATTAGTGTTGAATTTACTTCAATAATGATCTTCCAATAATTACATTATGTAATGATTATTCAACATTGAATCCTTATAATGAAACGGCCTGAGGTTTTGACTGTTGCAGCTGCAACTACAATTACTACAACGAAGATCGAGAATGCCACAGCGGGACTGCCGACTAACTGCTTTAATCGACTTCATAACAGGGTATTATGTGCTGGAGCTAAAGCTAAAGGTAAAGGTAAAGAAAACGCCATGGCAATATGTGATTATATATCTTCCTTAAGGTCAGAGGTCAACCCTTCTGACAATTACAGGAAGACTGTAATAATGCTGCTTTGGTTTTAGTTAGCCATAATAAATTTTTATGTAGTAACCCAAATCATTTAGGAAATGCTAATTCAGATTAAAAGCTGTAAGATTGTTTTCCCTGCGAGTATAAAGTGCAATGCAACTGCATAATAGTACTACTTATTAGTGTAAATACCATATATAGTCTCTCCAGTATCGGTATTAACATAACTCCAAATTTCAGGGCTCATAGCAAGTTGTCGGAAAAGCGATTTTTGATTGTCATCTAGCACATCATAAACTAGTTGACCTATTACCATATGATTAGGATCGGCTAGTGTGGTCATTTTTACTGCAATACTTGTACTGTAGCCTAAAATGTCGTAAACTGGTTTCTTTATGAGAGGCTGTTCATTTTCGGAGATGTTGTTATTGTTAGCAATTTTTTCTACATTAGTTATATTAGGGTGAATGTCCCAACCACTCTGTATTATTGCATTTTCACCAGTGTCTATTCCTATCCTTACATTCATTACAGGACAGTCGTATTGATTGAGAATCGGATTTATCCCTTCATGGGCCACCTGAATCATGCATCTTGCGCAGTTTATTGCATGGGTACAGGCCACCTTTAGTTGAGATTGATGACTTGGAACAAGGAAAAATGCAAGAACTGCGTCTCCTACATATTTCAGAACAAATCCGCCGAATTCTTTAACTATGAGCGACATCTCCTGATTGAAGGCTTGAATCATCATTGTGAGTCTATCTAAAGGGAGACTCATGGATAGCTTTGTTGATGCTACAAGATCGACATTCAAAATAACAAAATTCATTTTTGATCTAGCAGCTTTAGCTAAAGTATTTTGGGTATCGGCAACAGAAATAATAAATTGTGGTTCTCCTTCTAGAGTTTTCCAAACTCTAGTTTGAGATCTCGTCATTATATCATTCACATCAACGGTGGGAGTAGAAAATGACACTAATTTGTCCATCCAAATAATCAGAATATAATTGCTACACAATTATAGATATCGATCATCGCAGTTGTTTTGCTGCTTTAATCACATAATTGGTCTACCACAAAAAGATGGAAACGACAAGACGTTGTAAGATTAGGTGGTAGCAGACGTCTATGGATTAAGGAAAGCAACAGGTCTTGGCATATATGGTTTATACTTAGTTTCATGGCCCGGCTATGTCTCAAGGACAATACCTTATCAGGTCCTAATTAAGTGGTATCAAGAAATGTATCAATTCGTCCTTGTAAGTCATTATTAATTTCTACTATAGATCGATTTCCGTTTATATACTCTATGCTATAGTGTTTTTGCAATCTGCGAAATTCCTTTGCAAGAAGTCGTTGATAAATCAAGAATGAATTTAACATATCATCTGATAACCTGAGATCAGCACCTGATTCATAATAATCTAGTGAAGAATTTTTCTGAAATACTCTGTGAATCAGCTCGTTTGGGCTAACATCAAGATAGAATACTAGATCTGGTTTTATAGCAAATCCAAATAGATTGTGTGACCAGACTCTTCCTATTCCTCTAACAGCGTCTCGAGCCATAAGTGTATATATGTACCTATCAGCAAGTACAATGTAGCCTGCGCGTAAAGCAGGTATTATTCTATTCTCAAGCTGATCTGCAAAATCGGCAGCGTAAAACAAACTTAATGTTCTCTTCCCAAGAGCAAAGTTTCTTTTTGCCTCCAGTATTCCCTCACTAATCAATTCTGAACGTCTCAAACCCGTATTCAAAACAGCATGACCATCTGATTCAAGCTTAGAAGTTATCATTGTAATTTGTGTACTTCTACCTGAAGCATCAGGTCCTTCTATCACAATGAATCTACCTTTAATTTCAATTTTCTGCAAATAAGGGATAATATGAGCATAATATTCTATTGGTCTAGCATCCATTGAAGGTATAATTGGAGTGCTAACTTTTCGTCTCTTTATTCTTCTGTACGAATTAGACTTATGCTCTTGTTCTATATTGTTCACTCAACCTATCACCACAAGTCTATTTAATCCGCTTTATGAAAACATAGCTGATTTCTTAGAATTGTAAAGACATAAGAGAATCAATACAGACTGTATATACACATATATGCATACCCAATAAATCACATATGTAAACCACTACTACTTCTTTTCCAGCTCATTTACAAGCCTTGACCAAATTTGATAGTGGTTGTGAATATATTGTAAAGTTATTGTTTGCCTCTTCTTGATCTATTCTAAACCATAAAGTATTCTCATCATATTTTTCTAATAAATACATTGGGATATAGAATCTTCCATCATCATATGATGTTTCTTTTTCTATCAAAACATAATTGTAATCCACTTCCAGTACTTTGCCTAAATCTTGATCATTAACATCTCTTGCTTCCTTCTTTGACAGATTAAAATTCAATATACAGTACTCCTTTTAGTATCTCCGTAGTTTAACTTTATAATGTAATCATATATGAAACATCGACATGTTATGATCTCAATATAGATCGCATAAAACATAATTGACTATATAGTAATTTGATATGTATATGTGGTTTACATAGATATAGAGGAAAAGATTAGAAGTCAAATCAAAAACCATGTCTTATATATATCACCTAAAACAAGTTCATATGTTTGCTATGCCTATTTGGATAATGATCGACAACTTGTTACTTTGATAAATTAGATCAATATGAAACCCGTAGATATAATTTACTATGTAGAGATATGATATTTCTATAGGGTAGGTTTTTGTTGTGCCCCGTGATACTAATTGATGGTGTGAAAAAGTACTCACAAGTGGCTCAACCCAAGGTACATGAGTATTTAAGAGACATTAAATATACATACTGTAACTCCTGCAAAAACAGAACGCGATTCTCTTGCTTTAGATGCGGGTTTTGCTGGACTTGTCACTGGATTAAAGAGGAGATGGAGAGAATTTCTCCTGTAATAATCCCAATAGAGATATATGGTTAGCAGGATAACAATGACTACAATAACACCCTCATCAGATAATTCTCTATCCCTAATACAAGCTCTTCAATATTGTCTTGATATATTAAAAATGAAACAGCATTTCGGATTTATGATTAGAACAACAACAAGTGTTCCTATAACTATGACAAGAACTTTCGGAAATTGGATAATTGCTATGAAATTAATCACAGATTGGAATGGAGCTTTGGGCTATCGCGATTACGTATTCTCTCAGACGCAACTATACGATTTTCTGGCCTTAGCTTCGAAAGCTTTAGAAGGAAAGAAAACAAGCGATAACAAAATAGTACTTGAGATCTTAAGAGATATTATGGAGGTAATTGAGTAAAAGTGCCTTACTTTCTCTCACAGTTATTATAGGCCCAGGCAGAATATGTATCCTTTCTGCTTTTGGGGCTAGCTTAACAACTGTAACTTTCTATAGATAAGACGTAGACGTACTACTTCACATATGATTAAAATTCTTATACCATTGTTAAGATAGTGTAAATCACATCAGGTTAATCAGTTCTCTCATGTTATTATATATCAGTAAGAAGTGTATACCTTTTTCTGTTGCTCGATAAAGTCTACTATCTTCATTGCCGGAGATTTCAATAAACTCTTTTTCAATTAGGAAGCTCATGATTGATCGGAAGCGTTCATAATTCAAAAACGATTTATTATATATACTTGACCTGGTTGCTTTGCCACTAGTCGTAGCTTCAAGGATTGCTGCCATGACATCTGTCCTGCTTCTGTATTTTATTCTCTTATATTTTTTAATACCTACGAAAATATCCTGCATAAATACATTAAATATCACCTTATGAACACTAAGCATCTATAGGCATTGTGAAATGTGATAGCTTAGATGTGATAGCTTAGATGACCTTATTCTATATTGATCTCAATAATTCATTTTGGATAATGATTTATTGTTAGTGATAACATACTTTCAATCGAACCAGTTAAAGAGCCCCCTAGCAAATAGTGCATGACTCCTCCTACAGCAGGATTATGATATATGAATGCTGCAATGCTATGGGGGTACGCTAACAATCATCATGAACTTATACTATGGAACTAACTGTTAATGTCATGAGCTGATATGAAACTATCATTTGCCAGGTTAAGAAACAGGGTAGAAGGAACAGTTGTTCTCTTTGTTTGAACACAAAATGTAAGTACAAGTTATATAGCTGAAGCAATTTTTTAGAAAATACACTTCCACAGGTTATTGGTATAAGACATTATAAAAAGTCTGGAATAAGGCCAGCAGAAGAAATAGTCCTATAGCTATACAAGTAATGAAGAACTAGGCATTGGTATGAGCAAGTTCTCCCTATAAACATGACAATATCCCAAATCTAATAGCAAAATTATAAACCGTCACTTTACTACCATCACAGGACAATGAGCATAACTCACAACCGAAGATGCGACACTTCCAAGTAATAATTTCTTAAAACCGGATCTTCCTCTTGTTCCAACTACGATAAGATCAATATTCTTTTCTTCTGCATATTCTAATA
>JBKPMK010000154.1:0-4741 GCA_046732115.1 Thermoproteota archaeon | reverse complement strand
GGATAAGAAAGCTGGTCAGAGGAAACATGGTAACTGAAGAGATTTACCAATTGAATTGCGTTTTAGTTGATGGCAGCTTGCCTGTAAAAGAAGAAGCATCAGATACGGGTAAAGAAGTTGCCAAGAAAGAATAGTATAAATTAAGTCGCGCTCAATTCGATCGAACTCTTCACGACTATGGGTATGCTCGAAGCAGCGTAGTAACTGAGCTTCATATTGTATTCAACATCGTCTTTGTAGATCTCGCGCGACAGTATTCGAATAAGTGTGCGTTCTCTCTCTAAAAGTTGTACATCTCTATTACTTAGATCTGCTACGTGCGGATCTACTATAGACCTATTATCTAATGGTATCTGTATACCGCCTATAATTGAAAAAAGCAATCAGGAGTAGTTCATACTATGGTATGTATGCGTGGTACTATTATACCTACATCTAAACATAAAGTACAAGGATTATTTAGCTGGTAGGAAGTCAGGTATAATACTGGCCAGTTCTTACCCCGGCATATCAAAAAGAAAAACAATGAAACTAACAAGGTAGATTACTTGAATATAATGTCAGAAGAAGTTTTCAGACAACGCATTAGACAGAAAAAGGGAATCCCGAATCTAACCAATAATTCAAATTTGTTTTAGAAATATTTCGGTGTAAGCTCTCAATGGTGTGCATATGTCTATTCGGGGCCGCGCCAACTCTTATCATATTAATCTTAAGATATTGTTTTTATCTATAGTAACACGACAGTTCCTGAGATATAGAATAATGAAATATAGATGGCAATCAAGCAACGCACCCTCCAGAGTCTTCACAGCCTTCACTACCTACGCTATGAAGAGTAAGATAATTCAACACAAGGCTACATTTTTAGGAAGTCTGACTAGTACAGTCTAGAATATTCTGTTATCTTCTACCCTTCCTTGAATCATTTACGACGTAGTCACTGCCAATTTATATAATTGTATTTTTATGGTTAGTTAATAACAGCAATAGGTTCTGGTTAAGTACTATTGCTATCTACTCCATTGAGTGCCATTACAAGGACTCTCTACACCTACCGCACAAGTCCCCATCATTTGTGCACCGTCAGTCATCTTGGCACTAGCAGTTTGTGCATTTATCATTGGTATCGATACAGATAATGAAAGTAGGCTTATTCCAATTATAAAAATTAAAAATATAAACATGGCATTGAATCTTAAAATTGATGAATGTTTGTTTTTATCCGGTTCTTCATTTGCAATTCTTTCTCTCATAGATGCATTTCAGCATAAGAGTACTTAAAGGGTAGGAGTTTTTTGCAACTAAATGTCGAGTTTTTATATAGTTTTGGTAATTCAACAAAATAGTTACAACGTAAACAAACAATTGCACTGCAACTATTTTATATAATATACTTGAGCCGTACAACACTGTAAAACTGTAACTGTAAGTAATTTATGTAACGCTGTGTTAACCACATCCGAGCCAAAATTACTAATATAATAGAAAAAAAGGAGTTTAACTACCATCATAGCGAAAGTATCACCTTTAGGTTAGATGACATTATTTTAAATAAACTGCATCGTGAAGCAGAGCAAAAGGATATCAGTGTCAATACATTAGTAAGTCATATAATAAGAAGGCATATTGATTGGCATTCTAATGCAGCAAAAGCTGGATTTGTTACTGTAAGGAGAGGATTGCTAATTGATCTCATAGGGAGACTTCCAGCGAAAGAGATATCTTCGGTTGCAGAATATATAGCAAAGCATGAAACCAAAGATTTTGTACTACTACTAAGAAATGAATACAATATTGAATCGGCACTAGATGTGATTGAAACATGGATTAAAATATCAGGCCACCCATATAGACATGAAGTCAATTATACCAGACATTCGTATGTTATACAACATGATATGGGAAGGAATTGGTCTCTTTATATGGCAGAACAATACAGATTTTTGTTTGAAGAATTTGAATTGAAAAAAGTAGAGTTTGATATTAACGATAATACATTGGATTTCATTGTTGATACTGAAAGATGAATCCATGAAATTCGTTGGTCTTGATTCTACTTTGCTTTTTGATTAGCATCCATTCCATTCTAAATGACCGCTATACGGTACAAAATAGACACATGCTTCCCGCAAAATCAGCAATTGCAGCTACGATTATCATCTTCATATATTTTGCGGCTAAACATATTACGACTGTAATGTCACATTACACCTATAAGCCAATACAAAATACTTAGTTTTAGGACAGTTATTCAATCATGTTCATTCATGAAGTACTGTTATCTTAAGACTAACTCTTTTCCTTAGCTCTTTGAATGTCACGATTAATGAATAGACTAAAGTTAGCTTTAGCTTTAGCTTTTGCTTCTATATTCTTTTATAGTGGCCACATTAACAATACCGTACAACTTTGGAAATAATAATAATGATAGCAACTACCCTTTCCCTTTGTGCTATATCTTTCTTAGTTTATGGTAATAGTGCTACCAATTTGACATCGTAACTTACGATAGATGAAAAAGCTGATGAATTGGGTACACATCTAACACTGCCACCTTGGCTTGAGTCCATGCGTAATGAGCTTGAGAAAGTTCTACCGCCAATACATCTACCTAATGCATAAGGTATACAAGAAATGTTAAGCAGAAGAACAAGAATTGGATAGAAGAGGAATTTAAAACAAAAATGGGCAAGAGCAGAACCCCCCTTGGTTTCATTCACCGTTTTATCCCTCCAAGGAATAAAGAAGGTAGCGGTGGAATAGGTACAGTCAAACAAGGAGCAAAGTCGTTTACAACTCTTCTCTTACTTCACGGCACTGGAGGAAATGAAGAAGATCTAATTCCATTGGCTTACGAACTAGATCAGAGAGCAGCAACACTAAGTCCCAGAGGTAAAGTGTTAGAAAAGGGCGTTTCACCACGATTCTTTCGCAGACTAGCAGAAGGAGTTTTTGATATAGAAGATTTGAAATTCCGTACAAACGAGCTAGCAGACTTTGTAAATGATGCCTCGAAAGCTTATGGCTTTGATTTACAGCGTACAATAGCTGTAGGATATTCTAATGGTGCAAACATAGCAGCAAGTATATTGGTACTTCGCCCAGAAATTCTTTCTTCTGCTATTCTGTTTCGTGCTATGGTTCCATTTGTTCCAAAGACATTGCCAAATCTTAGTGACAAGCATATCTTCATGTCTTCTGGACTTTATGATCCAATAGTTTCAAAGCAAGAAGCAGAGAATCTTTTTGGCTTATTCGAAAAATCGGGAGCCGACATTTCACTCAGTTGGCAAGAGAGCGGACATGAATTAACAATGAAGGAGATTCGGAAAGCAAAAGAGTGGCTTATATCACTGTATTATTCTCCTCATTCTCCCTAGTCGGAACAACGACTTTCATGGTGTTATCCTTTAATATTTTAATTTCATTGTATAGATAATGAAGTCTGTTCAATTCAAAAAATATGGAGGTAGCGACGTAATAGAAATTAATCAAATGACATCTACACCAAACTTAGCGGCGGGAAATGTTCTAGTCGAAATAAAAGCAGCTGGCATAAACCCGATTGATTGGAAAATACGTGAAGGTTACATGCAACAAATGATACCAATTCAATTTCCATCAACCTTGGGAATGGATTTTTCAGGTGTTATCAAGCAAGTAGGTGAAGGAGTAACATCTTCAGATTTCAAGCAAGGTGATGAAGTATATGGACAGGCCGGAGTAACAAATGGCGGTTCAGGAGCATTTGCAGAGTTATCTTTAGCGAACGTGAAGCATATTGCATACAAGCCAAAGCGTCTAAATTATCTAGAAGCGGCTGCTTTACCACTTGTTGGTGTTAGCGCCTGGCAAGCACTTGTTGAAAATATAAGATTATCAGAGGATCAAAAAATCGTAATTCATGGCGGCGCAGGAGGAATAGGATCTATATCTATTCAACTTGCAAAGAAATTAGGTGCATACGTAGCGACTACGGTTAGCACAAACGATAAACAGTTTGTAGAAAAGCTGGGAGCAGATGAAGTAATAGACTACAAGACCCAGGCTTTTGAAAATTTGATACATAACTATGACGCAGCCTATGACACAGTAGGCGGCGAAACATACACAAAATCCTTCAGAGTATTAAAGAAAGGCAGCGGCATAATTGTTTCTATGTTAGAACAACCAAACTCAGAACTCATGGAGCAGTTCGGTGTGAAAGCAATTTTTCAATTCACACAAGTCAACAGAGAACGACTCACTAAACTAGCGGAATTGGTGGATCAGAAAAATAAGATCGATATACATATACATATCGATAAGACATTTTCGTTGGATGAAGCAAAAAAGGCACTTGACTATCAGAAAGATATACATCCCAGGGGCAAAATTGTACTAGCTATAGAAAAATAGATAAAAAAACATACAAATTCATAACCGTTCATTCCTGGCATTCTAATATCAGATAAGATAATGCTGCAGACCTTACCATTTACCTTAAAATCTTCTAATGCCAGAAGAGGATCAGTAAAAGCAGATACTTTGAAGCCATGTTCTTTTAACCCTCTTTCCACGAGCCTAACTATATCAAAGTTGTTGTCATCAACTACTAGCATAATCACAACTAAGGATCTGTTCAACGTAATAATGAATAATCAAAATCTCATACCTAGTTTGTTAAACGATAAAGTGCTTGTAGGACAAACAAGCCCAACGCATGATCAATTTGGTCAATATTGGTTTTCAGATATTT
>JBKPMK010000153.1:0-3428 GCA_046732115.1 Thermoproteota archaeon | reverse complement strand
ATCCTTTGGATTAAAATTTGCAATATGGGCAGTAGAACTCGCAAAACATATTGAGAGAATCGAAGAAGGTAAAAAACGCTTTTTGCTTTGCAAAACCCTAGGAGTTGTTGGAACAGGCTCTTTGATGGGGGAAAGAGCCTTAGATGTTCAGACCCAGGTTGCTAACTATTTAGATCTGCATGCTGTTGATGCCGCTACTCAAGTTGTCCCTCGTGAAGGATATGCAGAGGTACAATTTTTGTTAGCACTTGTAGGCTCTACACTTGATAAAATTGCTGTTGAAATAAGGAATCTACAGAGGACTGAGATAGGCGAAGTCGCAGAACCATTTAGAAAAGGTCAAATGGGAAGCAGTGCGGTTCCTGTTAAGCGCAATCCAATCAAAAGCGAACGAGTTTCCTCGCTTGCAAGGATTCTACGCTCTGAGGTTGATGTAGCGATGGAAAATATCTCATTATGGCATGAGAGAGATCTATCAAATTCAGCAAATGAACGCTTCATTATTCCAATGTCTATGATTCTATTAGATGAGATGTTAAATTTAATGATTTATGTTATTTCACAACTTGCAGTAAACATAGACAGAATTAGTTCAAACCTTGACATGACGAAGGGTCAAATCTACGCAGAATTTGTTCTCGAAGCATTAATAAAAAAAGGAGTTCCAAGATTAGAAGCGTACAGAAATATCCAGAGGATTGCATTTTCATCATATGATAATAAACAGTATTTCTATGAAGCAATAAAGGAAGATTCTATTGTATCGAAAATCTTGTCGTCTGAGGAGCTGAAATCAATATTTGATTCAAGAACTCATCTCTCTGCATCATCGAAGATTATTGATAATGTATCTAAAACGGTAGACAATATACACAAAAAATTTTTTCATAATAGCATATAGAAAATTTTTTTGAAGACATATAGCAAGATATTGAATATGCAATATTGGAAGAAAAGTTTCATTAATTTATGCTTTCGTGTGTGCGTTAACTTACAGATACCCATATGTTTGTTTGGCGCTTATTGCGTGTATCTACATATTGCTCATGCAGAGTTATACAAATACAACTGCTTTATTATATGTTAACAATTATGTAGATAGGAATAAAATGGATCAAGGAGAACCGGGCGTGGATTATAATGACGATAATTTGAACCCTCTTATGTGCGATTTATGTAAGAGGAAATTTGATAGCTTAGATAAACTAGGTGAACATCAGAAGGTAGAGCATGATATGTAAGTGTAAATGTAGATAATCATTACTCGAAAATAAATACGTATAGTATTTCCGTTAAGGATATCACTTCAGCACTATGGGGCCTATCTATATCACATTCAGGAATTCGCCATGAGTATGTGTAATATTCTATAATCCATCATAACCATTTCTCCGCTAAATTGGTGAATATTGACAGAGCTGTTCATGACATCTTCGAAGTGGATTCTAACTGTCAATTCAAGAGGTGAATGTCCAAATTTCGTATGAATATCAGCAAAGCGGAAGAAGTTATGTAGGATCCTAATTTTAACATGAACCTTAGAGGCTATAAGCAGAAGTCTGTAATTTGGCTAGTTGTTCAAAAGTAGCAATCTGCTGCAGATGAACGGATAAAACCAAGCTCGAAAACGTCCTGATATTAATTTGGTAAAGTTGATAGGTCAGGTTTTGATTGTATCTATAAGTTGGTCTATTCGAAAAAGATAAAGTTAAACGTAGAAATTGAAGTTGATGTTCCACTTGATATTATAGAAGATATAAACAGAATTAAAGCAGTTGAAGATGGCCTACGACTAAGTATTTCCAAAGGTCTTTATGAGCAGGGCGTCTCATTTAAGATAAATAAAATCGATTCTAATTTCACATGATCAATATATAATAATAACCATAATATTTATAACAATAATACACGCAAAATGTGGTCTATTTATATTGTGATTTGAAAGGAACAAGCCCGTAGATTCTATTTGTACGGATCGTCTGATCTTCTACCCCTCTATGAGCGAGATTTAGACAACATAGCTTAAGCCATTTCTGTAATTGTATATTAGTGGTCATGACAAGAATATCAAGCATTAGGTGCCACCTTAAATTATTAGGTTTGCGTCACTGCCTTTAAACAAGGTAAACCTTTAATTGTCATTAAAAATCCAATTCATTTGGATTAGAGACTCTAAAATATGGTTGCTTTCTTTCTCCAACAACTTAATGCTATTTTTGGGCCTGGCGGAGGATCCGACTCCGGCTCCAATCCTTTCACGTATATCCTTTGGTTAGCGCCCATTTTCATTTTAATGATTTATGGCCAGAAACTTCAATCATGGATGATTCTTGCTGACATCTCAAAATCCATGACAAAATTAAAAACGATGAAAGAATTGTCTCGAAAAGAAGCAATAGACTATGTAAAAACATTAGCTAAATCTTCTATCGATCCTAGTGAAAGAATCGACAAATTCATTGAATATTTTGCGATTATGCCTGTAGATCTTGATCCAAATGGGATTATTGGAAAGCTGGATCACATAATGAGAACCAAAGATGAAAGGATCCGGTCAGAAATTAAAACAATGGCATATGAAATCAGTGACACTGATATTTCACGTACAGAAAATATTTTGGAGGCAGCAACGGCTCTAAATATGATTTACAAAGTGGTGAGACATTTTTATCTCATGGGTAAGCGGACTACAAACATGTTGGTACTGGTGCAATTGCAAATGGTGATGCCGCTATTGTTACAAGAAGCTGAGGCTTTGCAAAATGGAATAAGTGCATTTAAAAATGGTCAACCTATAGGAGATGGCATAGGTCCTATGGTTGTCGGAAAAATGATGATTGGAAAGGAAAAGAAACTAGTTGCCAGAGAGACTCTTTATACTGAGGATGAATATCTGGGTAGAAAGATGTATTTGCTCAAAGCAGAAGGACCTAGTGGAGCCGTGGGTAGACCAGGAGAAGGAGTTCAACGGTTAGCTGGGGAAATGGGTTACAAAATTGATGTCATAATAATGATTGATGCAGCACTGAAATTAGAGGGCGAAAAAACCGGAACCATTGCTGAAGGTGTTGGCGCTGCGATAGGTGGTATAGGAGTCGAGAGATATCAGATTGAAGATGTTGCAACGAGATTTAACATTCCCGTTTACGCTGTAATAGTAAAGGAATCTATTCAGGATGCAATATCTATCATGCGCAAAGAAATTTCGGATTCGTTTGATAAAGTAACCACTTCCGTGCTCAAGCTAATTGAAGATAAAACTCTTGTAGGACAATCAGTTTTGGTTATTGGTGTGGGAAATACACTAGGAGTTGCACAGTAGAACTTGTGGTTCCCATTTAGGAAGAATAAGAAAGATAAATCTCCACAAATTTATTCTGTTGAAACATGTGAGAGCTGTGGATATATGACAAGAAGAAATTTTGAAC
>JBKPMK010000152.1:0-5557 GCA_046732115.1 Thermoproteota archaeon | reverse complement strand
AGACGATATGTTTTCCGGGATCGGTGACCCATGTCTTTCGATCTCGATATCAACAGGTTTGAAAGTAGGAAGTATTAGTTGCTCATCTGAAGATTTGTAATCTATTCCAGCTGTTCCACCAGCATTAATAAAACCTCCTATTCCGAAACTTGGCTCTTGGGATGCAGAAGAAGCTAATCCGCCGCTTGCGTCTTTGATTGATGTTCCCTTGTCCATAGCAGATTTCAATTCCAAGACCACACGTATGGACAGGAAATTTAGAGCAGATAAATTTATGAGGTATTCTATAATCTTAAGAACAAACTCCTTTTCATCTGTTGTCTGTTGATTATATAATTTCTGGTCGTTTGCGAATATAGCATATTTCCCTTGAGTCTCGTCAAACATTTGCTTAAGTTTCTCACTCAATGTTCCAAGCACATCCACGCCAAATGACATTTGAAGGTATGTAATACCTATCCAAATAAAAGTTTGAATGTTTCTAAATATGAAAAATAGCAATGGATATGCATTGCTTTGAAAATAGGCGCTCTAAAAAACGTTGTAGCCTTCTATCCGGATATATACATCAGAGTGAACATTGAAGGCTAAACTAATAAACTGTTGTTGTCATGTTCCTTCACTGAATCCGTCAAGGTATAACTTTTGATCAGATGTTAGCCTATCTATTTGTATTCCCATGGATTCTAATTTGGCCATTGCGATTTCTTGGTCCTGAGTTCTCTCTATATCATATACTATAGGTTTCAAATTGTTCCTTGAACCGACAAGTTTTAGAACAGACAAAAACTGATTAGAGAAGCTCATATCCATTACTTCAGATGGGTGACCTTCTGCTGCAGCTAAATTTACCAATCTGCCATCGCCTATTAGATAAATTTTATGACCATTGTTAAGATTGTATTGCACTGTGTGTTCGTTGATATGCTTCCTATCCAAGGCTTCGTGCTCAAGAGCAGAGACAGAAATTTCAATATTAAAATGACCAGCATTTGCTAATATCACCGCATCATTCATATTAAAAATATCTTCAGCAGTGATTACGTCTTTGCAACCAGTAGTCGTTATAAATATGTCACCAGCCTTAGTTGCAGTTCTCATTGGTACCACAGAGTAGCCGTCTAGCTTTGCCTTTAGTGCTGCTATTGGATCGACTTCTGTAACAATAACATTAGCACCCATTCCAGATGCACGCTTTGCGACGCCCTTACCGACATGACCATATCCAGCAACTACGACGTTCTTACCTGCTAGCAATACGTTAGTCGCCCTAATAATACCGTCTAAAGCTGACTGGCCTGTTCCATATACGTTATCAAAATCATGTTTCGTCTCAGCGTCATTCACTGCGATAATAGGATACATTAGTTTAGACGACTTTTGCATTGCCCTTAATCTAATAACACCAGTAGTAGTCTCTTCGGTTCCACCATAAACCGCTATCTTTGACTTGCCAGCCATTTTATTATGTAGTTCTACGGTGAGATCTGCTCCGTCATCAATTGTGATGTTAGGTCCAAAACTGATAACAGAATGAATATCATTATAGTATTCTTCAGTTGAAACACCGCGGCTAGCAAATACTGATAGTCCTTCATGCTCCACTAGTGAAGCTGCGACATCATCTTGAGTACTTAGAGGATTGCAGCCGCACCATGATATCTGAGCTCCTGCTGCTTTAAGTGTTCTTGCCAATACCCCTGTCTCTTTCGTTACGTGTAAACAACCAGCCACGCGAATCCCTTTTAGAGGTTTAGATTTTTCATATTTTTCTCTGAGCGCGGTAAGCACAGGCATGTGCACTTCTGCCCAGTCGATCTTCCTCTTACCATTTTCAGCTAAAGAGATGTCCTTGATTCGATAATCCATTTAGGCTTGTTGAAAGCTAGCCTTATATTACTTTATAACCTTACGTGCTTTTTTGATAATTTGATTGGAAAAATAAAAAGAGCAGGCATTCTATCAAAGCATTGATATTGATGTATTACGACTAGGCCAAGAGTTGCAAGCTACTTCAGAACGCATATCATAAAGTATAAGTCACAGATAATTTCTCGGTTTATATGCGTAAATTTCAGATCGCAGTGATCGGCTATAATAAAGAAAATTGCACTGATGAGGCAACAAAGCTCGCTTTACAAGTAGGTAGAGAAATAGCGCGTTCAGGATCAATTCTGATCTGTGGCGGGTTAGGTGGCGTAATGGAAGCAGCATGTAAAGGAGCAAAAGAAAATAACGGTACCACTGTGGGTATAATACCTCAGCAGGAATTTTCTTTTGCTAATAAATTTTGCGATATTGTAATTTGTACTGGTATGGGTTTTGCAAGAGACCTGTTAGTAGCCACGTCCGCTGATGGAATAATTGCAGTTGGTGGTGGGGTAGGTACATTATTAGAATTAGCAGTAGGATACATGATAAAAAAAACTATGGTTGTGATATCTGGAAGCGGAGGGGTATCGGAATCGTATGCTGGTCAATTTCTCGATGGGCGCAAGCTTACCCCCCTGGTTCTGGCTAATGATGCTCATTCGGCCGTTCAACTTGTTATAAATGGAAAACAATAATGCTTATTGAGTATTGTAGTTTAGGAGATACTGATCTGGCTTATAAAACGAACCATAATTTTTTTGCATATTATTCAGCGTTTGTATAATATTTCCAATGCCAAACTTTTGTGCGGTCGTGAACAGCCCTGCCTTTAAACCCATGCCAAGTTTAAGAGCTTTCTCGAGATCTTGTACATCACACACATCATGAGAAATAAGCCATCCAGCATTGTTGGCTGCGACAGCTAGTAATTTTATAGGATCGTATATTGCTGCTTGATCTTCGGTCAGATTGATACGCTGATATGTATCGCCTTTGTATTCATAGAATCCTTGTCCTGATTTTTGACCCAACTTCTTTTCATCTACCAGCTGTTTTATCTTCGGATTTGGATTTATCACGTTTTTATCCCGCGCATACATTTCCATAGTTGCTTTATATATGACATCCAGACCGGTGTAATCTGCAAGTTCAAAGATTCCCATAGGAAAGGCCAATCTGAACTTTACTGCCGAGTCGATTTGAGTCATCGGAACATGTTCTCTCTCGTGACAATACACTGCTTCGTGTACTAGTGGGATAAATATACGGTTGACTATGAAACCTGCAACATCTTTTCGGCATAACACTGGTTGTTTACCCACATGCGTTACAAAGTCTGTCACAGTATGAATTGTATCTTCGTTAGTATTTGCACCAGGGATAACCTCGACAAGCTGCATTAATTGTGGTGGATTGAAAAAATGTACACCTACAAACTTTTCCGGTCTTTGTGTCAGGCTAGCCATTTCAGTAATTGGCAATGTACTCGTATTAGATGCATAAATCATTTTTGAGTCCGCAACTTTGTCTATTTCAGTGTATACCTTTCTCTTCAAATTCATATCTTCAGGAACAGCTTCTATAACAAGATCGGCATCGTTTAATGCCTGCGCAAGGTCTACTGTTGGGACTATTCTATCAGAAATATCATCTGCGTCATTCTGAGTTAATTTTTTTTTTCTACGAGCTTGCCAAGCGACCACCTTATTTTATCCATCGCCTTTTGCAGAAAGGACTCTTCAATATCACGCAAAGCAACGCTATAACCCGCCGTAGCAGAGATTTGTGCTATCCCGTGACCCATTACACCTGAACCAAGGACTGCGATTTTTTTAATGTTCGACATATCGAATAGTTGCACGAACCGGGATTTTTAACGTTGCTATATTATTATCACACAGCATATTTAAAATGCTTGCTAATTATTATAGCGTATTTGGATTTAGAAAGGTTTACTGAGGATGTAAATACTCTTACGAGTAAGTTGATAGAGGAAGAACCAGATGAAGTCGTTAGAAAGCTGGATTTTGTAAAAAATCGCTTAATAGAATTATACAAAAAGAATTTGGTTAAGATCAATCATTCAACTATGGAACTTGTGTGTGCTAAGCATCTAATTCATTATGGTTATACTGTGGACGTCGAAAAGCAGCTAACTAACATACTGGTGTGCGATCTTTTTGCTACAAAGGGCGATGGCGAAACGATAGTTGAAATAGAAACGGGTTTCATTCCTCCTGAACATGCTCTTGATCCATTATCATATTACTCAGCCCGAATTGCAAGCAAGATTGCTAGGTATAGCAAATTTTCAAATCAATTCGTCTTGGCTACACCACCCGTAAGCATTCTTTCTATACCCAAGGTATTTGGAAGGCCTCCCAGATACAGGATCCACACCGAAGCAGAGCAGGTCAAATCAGTTTGTGACAGATACTATAGAAACCCCCCTGTGAGCCTAAATGAAATTAAAACTGCAAGGTTGCACATGATATACATCATAAATATAGATGATGGAAGAATAACTGAAATGGATATAGATTCTTACTTTGAAGCTATTGGAAGCATGATATCATTATCAAATAGCAAGGCTGATAACCCGTAAGATAGAAGGCATATATTGCTTAACATCTTTACTATACAAGTCACCCGGATGACGAGATCGCGGATAAGCCTAGTAATAAATTGCTCTTCGTAAAAAATTTATTACGAGCTTGGCTGGTACGCTTGATGTGAAGTTTGACTAAGCCGTTAGTATTAATGTTAAGGCAGGATGATCCAAACAGGTGTACTGCTGCCAAACTTGTCAAATTTAATTTGGCACAGCGTGTATATTATCTTCATAAAGACATGCTCGTACTGAATCCTTTTGCCAAAGTTCTCCTATCTAGACAAGACTCAAAGATTTCCAAATCCGTGTGCGCGATTGATTGTTCATGGATGCGAGCAGATGACATATTCAAATATAGAAAGATTGTTTTTCAGGGTATAGGTAGACGTTTACCTCTTTTATTGGCAGCAAATCCTATTAACTATTCCAGAGCAGGCATGTTATCTACAGCTGAAGCATTGTCTAGCTCGCTCTATATTTTAGGATTTAAAGAAACGGCATCACTATTGATGAACAAATTCAAATGGGGCCATACCTTTTTAGAATTAAACTCTGATCTTTTGGAAGACTATGCCAATGCTAAAAACTTGACAGAAGTTGCTGATCTCGAAAAGTCGTATTTTCCTCAATTATATTAATATTAATATATGGATTATAGCATTTTTTTCTTTAATCATGAGCTAGCGCGTGGGTAACTCAATAGAGAGGAAACTCCTCCCTCATAGCAGGCACTCGATTTAGCGATAATTAGCTGGAGACAGCTGGCTACGAATCAGAAAAGATATCCAGAAAAGACAGAGGAAAAATGATACTATGATGGCAAATAGCCTGAGATTTCTTGACTGGAATGAAACTGTCGACCCGAGTGGAGTAAGGCCAAACAGAGCGTAAGTCCTGCACTTGCTCAGGTTGGCTGCTTAGCGAAATCCCGCTTAAAACAGAAGGAGGGTTACTACTAGCACATGATTAATTGAAATGGTATGCAATGAAATATTGCTTATGGGAACTCTTCATATTCCAAAATGGATTATTCCTGATATTGTCGGCTGAATAATAGTTTCAACTGAGCACATA
>JBKPMK010000151.1:0-2090 GCA_046732115.1 Thermoproteota archaeon | reverse complement strand
TACAAACGTAACAGTATGTGGTTCAGCTACCGCTGAGGGATTATCCCATGTTACGCTTTGGCCTACACCGACTTGTATAAGCTGAGGTACAAATACAGCCAACATGTCAGTAGAAGTTCCTCCACCTGCATGTACCGTCTTTGATGATGTTGTTGTAGTTGTTGTAGTGTTGTTATTGCTACTTGGCATCTGTGCACTTAAGACCTTAATGTTTGTTGTTACTATCAGTAGCGAAATAGACAGCGCCGCTATGACGGCAACTATTGCATATGAACTCATAGTCATTGGTTCTGGGAGCCTGATTATTTAAGGTATATAATTTATGAACATCAAAGCCTTTGTGTGTAGACCTTATCATAACACTTATGCTGGGTAGATTCAGACTCAATTATATTCAATATAGGATGCCTTTGCCATAGGGTTTTTTGTAGGATCTTTTCCTTATTTTCAATGCTTTTTATCATCAACCACCTCCTTCACCATATCCGGTAAGACTACTCTTGTTACTTCATATCCTGATTTAATTTCGCCATTCAATTTTTCTATAAAATCATCCCATGTTGTTTTCATGGATGGTTTATAGAAATAACGGCCAACCATTGCATTGCTAACTAGAATGTCTATACGACCATAGCATTGAACAGTCCTTCTACCATATATTCAATTGCCATATTCTGCAGCCCTTATGGATTGATCTGAGCTTTCTATGGCAACAAGTAACTTTGAAAAGTTCATCTCTCTTTTTCAAATGGCAACTTGATCAAGCAGTATTTTCAACAACGAATGTCAGATAGTAGTTATTTGCGTATATTGTATATAAGATTAGAAAAATTTCCGTCCTACGTGGATCCTTTGCGGTGGCGGAGCGCTTTAATCTACTTTAATTTCCTTTCCTTTTGGTTTTGTTTCCCTGTTTTTGCTAAATGTTATTTCAAGTATTCCATTGTTATAGGTCGATTTAGCTGTTTCAACATCAGCTTCTGGCGGTAAATCAACTATACGATGATATTTTCTCTTTGTATCCCCAGTAGTTGTTATTTCTACAGAGCTATCATAGGTATTTACATTTATATTTTGTTTATCGATTCCTGGCATATCTGCTACGACTTTAATCTCCTTATCTGTTGTATTTACATCTATTAAAGGCTCAATCTCACCACTAATTTCAGGTTTAGTCATTCCACCACCTAAGAAACCTCTTGAAGGCTTTACATTGCCAAATTCTCTAACATGAGGCTTACCATCAGGACCTATAGTTGCTGAATAACCATAAACTATAGGACCTACCTCTCTAACCTTCTTACCTTCTGGTGTTTGATATTCTCTTACTAGTTCTTTTGGTGCTTTTGTTTGTATATCTTTGAATTGTTCATAAAATATCCTTTCCATTTCCTTGCTCATTTCATCGGATTCTCTAGGCATTAAGTTACTAAACCATCCGCTGCCGGCTCTTCTGCCAAAGAATCTTCTCAGCCAATCTTCTGGTTCTATATCCCAAAAACTCACATCGAACCATGGTTAGGCAACTACTTAAGTTTTCATGTGCTTTACTATATCGACATCATACCAAGACAACCATATCTCGTATCATTGGTCATGAAATTATCAGATCACTTCACTCCTCGGATTATGATGGTTTTATCCTTGAAATCCTGTAGTTAAATCAACAATATTGCTACCCAACAAGCAATAGTTGAGAATGATAATGACATCAATATTATAGATACAAAAGATTCTATATAGATAAATGATAAGAGAAGCTTCAGAATGTACACTTAACTTAATACAGTATCATATATGAAACCTAAAGCTTGTATTAAGACTCCGGGATTAGCTGGGAGTAGAATCAACAATACGCCATCCTCTTCTTCTTCTTCTTCTTCCCATTCTCCCATACAATCTAGTGCTAGGAGTAATGATAATTACCGTAAATTTATTTGAGGCAACATGGGTTTAGAATCTGTATCTGTATCTAGTATTATGGTTACTGATGTAAAAACAGCTGAGGAAAACCAGGGTATACAAGCTGTTTGTAAAATGCTGTATGAAAATAAAATAGGAAGTATAGTTATTGTGAAGGACTCTACTTC
>JBKPMK010000150.1:0-7596 GCA_046732115.1 Thermoproteota archaeon | reverse complement strand
GTACTAAATAGTGACTTCTGGCTTATTTGATGATAATGCAAATTAATATTATTATAGCTGCACTCTAAATTTAGAAATGGTAACATCATCAGAATACATTCAGATTATTAGCGCTACAATATACGCAGCAGTCAATTTCGACGTACAAAAAGACTTGATCAAATAACATTGTCAGATAATATCTTCAAAGAGCTACGAAATTTAGATCTTGACCTAGCCAAGGTACCTCCAGGTTCTCAATATGATGATACCAGAAATCAATGCCATTATAGGATATTTAATACTCTGAATTGGCTGTCATTTATGATCAATGAAAAGTTGATTTCAGATAAGAAGCTTATAGAACACATGAAACCTGTTATAGCAAACTACTATGAGGAGACATCCATGAAAAACATATCAGTAGGTCAAAGAGACTCCAGATTTTATCAAGAATTTACAAAACTTTACCGGACAATAAACAAATAGTTTCTACAGATACAGTCAGTCTATCCATCTTGGCTAATCTAGGTTTATAACAATATACCAGAGGTGTTTGTTATGCTCTAACGAATCAAATATTAATTGCTCATAGTCATAAAATGGTCTGTCAATTGCATCCTTCTGCGGCAGTCCAATGATCTCGCTTGTGTTCTGTGATGTCCCATATCCAAAATGGTTTACTGTGCAACTTATCGATCAGTTTTGATTGCTGCTGTGCTACTTCTAACGTAACTTTCTTCTTTAGATCCTTGGACGTCACCAAATTTTCAATATCACAAGCTAGCTTTAAATTTAAAGGGGATTTCATCATAATTATCATCGTAGATATGTGAGACGAGATCGAATAGGTAAATGTGGGTTTTCTTAGCTACTCTTCATCCAGGAAAAACCCGACTATACCACTGATTAATACCATTCCACCTACTGCTGCTAAACCCTTGATAACAAGATCTTTTAATTTTTGGTTAAATTCTTTAGTATTACCTTGCTCCATTGCGGCTCTAAACCTGGGCATAATCGCAGAGTATCTAGGCGCGACAATAGACCACCTAACATGACATCCTTGTGTTTCAGGATTAAGATTGGTTTCCTTTTAGCATATGCCATACCTGCTTCACTATCATCCCATTCTAATGTTCGCCACGTCAATGTGGAATAGTCCAATATTCTAGGAGTAGCGATCGACTGCAAGATCGGAAATGTAAATAAATTCAGTTTCGTTATTCTCAGCCCAAACGTTTATCCTTGCTTTCTCTGATGGTGCATAATACTCTTTATCAAAATTCCAACTTAACCTAATCATATTTGCATTGATGAATAACCCATAGTGTTTATATCATACTAACTGATGAAGTCAATACGGATTAATGCAAATAGTGTACAAGTATGAATCTTAAAATACACAATTCGTTGTTATTTGTCCAGATTCCTCTTCTTGTTGCTCTTCTAACTTGTCTTCGTCTTCATCATAATCTGGTTCGTTTGATCCTTCTTCGTCAATTTCGTTGCCATTGTTAGCATCAAATGATTTAAGATGGCCTTTGGATTTATTAGAACATACAAACCTTATAGCATCATCAACCACGGTAGCGTTAGTCAACAGATCAAGCTTCATTGAATAGCACTCTTTTGCTAATGATAATGCTTGTATCTTTTCTCTTTTGTCTTCTGCGTTATGAGCTGTATTCCATGCTTCTTTTGTAATTGCATTCAGTCCAACAAGACATTTCTCATACTCTTCTGGTAGTCTTTCATCAATGTATCGCTTGATGTTTTCTTTAGATTGCTGTCTTAGATATGCTATATCTCTACAAACAATAGATTTGTCAACTTGTAATATCCTTGCTATTTCTGATTGATTGTTCTCACCTTTGCTTAACAATTCCATTGCTTTGGCTCTACGCCATTCAATTTGTTGTTGAATCTCATTGCTAAAACATTCTTGTCCCCAGTCGTATCTTATTTTTGGATTTTTGGTGATAGCATCTACATGCCCGTCAAATAAGTCTACATTATAAATCTGATAATTCTCTGTACCTTGATAATCTGCGAAAATTAGGA
Source organism: Thermoproteota archaeon (assembly GCA_046732115.1). Taxonomy (GTDB): domain Archaea; phylum Thermoproteota; class Nitrososphaeria; order Nitrososphaerales; family Nitrososphaeraceae; genus JAFAQB01. The sequence goes on along the minus strand of JBKPMK010000150.1, from coordinate 5,553 downwards.
CAGAAGTAGCACATTCTGTAGGAGAAGCAAATGCTTTCCTAACCGTACAATCCATAAAATGTGTGATTTGGGAGGGACTATTGATAGTTGGAGCAATTTGCTGCTTCCATAAATTGAACTGTCCACTTGTATCTGCAATGTACATAATCCAAGATGAGCTATTTTGTAAAAAGTCAAAGTACGTATATCTTCTAATGGATGCATATTGTTCGAACGTAGGAATGATATTATTATTTCCATCCACGATTGAAACTACCGTACATATGTCCGATAGTTTAATAATCCTTGGTACGAGGCTATTACTCTAAAATCCCCATTTATCTTCTTTGAACCTTCCTTCTTTTGGACTGATCATTTGATGGTATATATCTTGATCAAGAAATTCATTTTTCTTCATAAAGTCTAAAAATTTATCATTTCGTTCCAAATGATCAAGAAGATGAAGTAAAGTAGCTCGTATGAAATCTCTCCCTTCATGATTTATACCGCATTGGGAGCAACAAAAATCTTCCTTCTTTCTCTTTTCAATCAGCATTGTTGGAGCAGCTCTCCTTATACTCTCTTCTTGAACTTCAGTTATTCTTCTTGTTACCTTCTCCAAGAAATTCAAAAGACTAACACACAAGTCATTTACTTCTTCCTTTCCGACTAGCTTATGCCAAGCTTCTAAAAAGTCGTTTGAATAATCCATATTTCCAGGTGCGAGAGGGTAGTTATCTTCTAGATCAGTTGGGATGACATGATCATAAATTCGACTTCTATCTTCAATCACATATCTAGAACGGTATCTTATCTATGTAAATTAACTGTTACAATGATAAGACAAGTTTACTCGGTTATGACTTATGAAATCATATGCTGCCCCCGAATTCATTCTGAAACACGATCTCATTTACTTTGAGTTCCCATCGTTGAAATAAGGCAACACTTTTTTACTGAAATCTTGAATAAACTTTATTTCATCTGGACTAGTGCTGTGAGGATACAGCTTTGTATAACCTGCATTGAAGTATTCTTCTAGTGGTTTGATGCAATCTTCTATTGATGTAACTATTAGAGTTGATTGTCTTAGTTTTTCATCTGATACTTCCTCTTTTGCTTTTTGTTCTAGTTCTCTTGGATCGCTTATATTCAAGTTAAATACGTCCTCTAGTAGAGAAGCTCGCCAAAATTCTGTGGATTTTAAGGCTTTATCATAATCCTCAGAATATGATATTTTTGGTTTTGCTATTTTCTCCATCAAGGCAGGATCTTTTCCTTCCTTAACTGCAGCCTTGTCAAACATCTCAAATGTTTCATTTGCTTTATCTGGTTTTGCTAATGTAATCAAACCATCAGTATATTTTGCAGCGGTTTTGATTGCTTGTTCTCCTACTGCTGCCATGTATAATGGTATTTTTCCTGTGGGCGGAGTGTAAAGTTTTGCATTTCTAATTTTAAAGTATTCGCCATCAAATTCTACAAATCCATTATGATCCTCGTTATTATCCTCTCCTTTTGGTGTTGTTGTTCTTCCCTGCTGCCATAATCTGCTTATAATTCGTATAGCTTCTGTAGTTCTCGCTAGTCTAATATCAGCTGATGGCCAATCAAATCCTGCTGGAACTTCATTCATAGCTTCCCCCGTACCTATACCAAGACCTATCCTACCAGGATAAAGCACATCAAGAGATGCAAAGGCCTGTGCAATGATAATAGGACTGTAGCGATACACAGCTGCAGTTACTCCTGTTATGAACTGCATATTCTTAGTACGCTCAGCTGCAGCAGCCATCCAAATCCATGTAAAATTTCCATAACCATTATCATGCCACCATGGATGGAAATGGTCACTTGTCAAACAGCTATTAAAGCCACCTTTTTCAGCTTCAGTTACGAATTTGAGCAAATCTTGCATAGAATATTGTTCCTGAGAAGCCCAGTAGCCTATGATGTTGTTGTTATTCTTGTCAGTATTATCAGTCATGTTCTAGGTATATCGTAGTTCATCATACGTAATCTATCTTACAGCAGCCCAAGAATGGTCTAGGCAAGCATTTTGGTGAGATGATGCGACTATCTGACAAGTGATAAATTGCTTGTCTAGCATAGACTTCATACTAACGCGTGTTGGCCCAGTCTTCATCTTCCTTTGTAGTTAGTGGCTTACCTATTTTGTAGATATTATAATCTCCAATCTTCTCTATTTAAGAAACAAAATCAGATATATTCTAACAAGGTTTTTTGTTGAGATATATTTTTCTTTTTCTCCAATCTTGCTAGATTTGATATTTTGATACCAACTTTTCTAAAAGATATCTTGGAGTTGTTCGTATTATTATCGAAGCTGAATCTATCGACTAGTTCTTCTAAAACCGATGCAATGCTCTCTCTATCATTACGCAAGTTTGAAAATGAAATCTCTCTTGTTTCAATTGAAAAATCAGTTCTAACTAGTTTGACTCCTACAGTTCTAAACATGTATCCATGTCTTTTTGTTCTTTCATAGACCTCATCTACTAACCCATTTAGATATTGGAGAATCTTTACTTTATCAGTTGTAGCATGATCTAAAGTTTGCTCAGTACTTATAGATATATTGTCTTCCCTAGGAGATACAATGTCTTTATCTCTACCGTTAGCCACTTGCCACATCCAAAGACCATTCTTTTTGCCAAACTTATCCATCAGACTTTGAACATCACATTTTGCAAGCTGACCTATAGTTTTAATTCCCATTTCTTCCTTTAGGGCATGTTGAGTTTTTATGCCTATTCCAGCTATTCTGTCTACATCTAGATTCCCAAGGAATGTTTGCAGCTTGTCTGCGTAAACAATTGTAAGTCCATCAGGCTTCTTAAAATCAGAGGCTATTTTCGCAGTTGATTTTGTAGTACTTACACCTATAGATGATAACAGTCCACATTGCTGCTTTATTGCATATTTGATTTTGGCAGCATACTCTTCTATGCTAATATCACTATTTTCTGCTATTTTTTTTGTGCAATCCAAATATGCTTCGTCTATACTGGTCTGTTCTAATACGTCTGCATATTCTTCTAATAACCTCATTACCTTCTGTGATACTTGCTGATAGTATGCTCTATCTACTGGATTTAGAATCAATTGAGGACATAATTGCTTTGCAGCAAAAAGAGATATAGCTGATCTGACTCCATATTTTCGGGCTTCATAAGAGCATGATGCAACAGCTCCTCTAGTTATCCTGTCTTTGACCTCATCAGTCATAATAACAGCATGAGGTTTTCCTTTCAGGGTCGGATCTCTAAGCTCCTCACAGGATGGAAAAAATGAATTAAGGTCTACATGCATTATTAGTTTGCCAATCCATTTGCTATGACCATATTGTCTCTCAGGCAAATCCAATAGTCTTAAAATACAATTTGCTGAAGTAGGGTTATTAACAACTATTATAGCAGTGTCAAGAGGTTCTTCTCCTTCTTGGTGGTTATTTCTTGTTCTTGTTCTTCCCTGGTTATTATTCAACTCCATTACTTTTTGCTTGACTTTGCTAATCCACTTTTCATGATTTCCTCCATTAATCCTAAGGTAAAGAAAATCAGCTGTGACAACAGGATAGGAATACCGAGCACTAAACTCAGACCAAACCACAGCTGCTCTGTGCTTATTTAAGATATTAAAGGTCAAATCCTGAAACCAAGATGGGTGTTTGAATTCAAATGCAACCGAAAAGCCATGATAGGTACAGGAATGTAAAATATCCCCAAGCCATTCTCTTCCATTATTTCCCAAAGTTGTGAACGATTCAATAACTACAGTGAGGATTTTCTTTTCTAATGTTGAAAGTTCTTCAAGGAAATCCCCCACCCTTGTTATATCTTGTACAATTTGCCAAGGTAGTTTTATTGCAAAACGAAAATTGTCTGGAGTATTTTCCGCCCATTTTTTGAAAAGTAATTTGTTAGGAAGTTTAGTAGTAGTAGTGGCAATATCCTGATTCTTATAAAGAGAAGAAGTTCTTCTATTCAGATCTATCTCCACAAAATCAAAAACCTTGGAGTAGTATGGTAGGTAGTCATTAGAATGCAGCGTAATTGGATAGAATTCATTTGACCACGTCTGACTTTTCCATCCTTTACATCCAATATAATACTTCAAATTACAGTATGTACACGCCCAATTTTTTTATCACTATGCTGAAAAATCGTATCAGCTAAAAAATATTGTCTTTATATTAAAAATAACATGAGCTGGGAACTAGGTGGTTTTTATCATCAAGAGCAGTGGCAATAGTACGAGTCCACCGTTATTTTTTCCGCGGTTTTCAATAGTGACTTTTTTGCTTTCGATATAATTAATTAATCGTATTTACTACTATCTTTAAAACTATAAAACTTCAATGCTAGTCTAAAAGCATCAAATATGTCGTTATATGATGTAGCTTCTTTATCTAAGACACCATCATTATCTACTGCAGTTCTCAACGCTGTAATCAGCTTGTCAAATTTGTCAGGGTTAATAGCAATTTTTCCAGGATCCTGCTCCAGTATCATTTTACAATGTCCTAGCATGGCTTTGTGCTCTCTGTTGAAGTTGACAGGAACTATCCTCATGTCTTTGATAGCATTCTCTGCTCCAAAGCCTTCTGCTTTATATCGAGCAATCACTTTATCATAATCTGCTTCCTCGCCTATCTGCAGCTTCAGCGACTTTATGAAACTATGGTTAGCTCCATCAATATACACTTTGTCCACCTGATACTTTGAGATTAGCCCATACACAGTAGACAACATCTCGTTGTAATCTGGACGGTGGTATTCTTTAGCATGCATTATCTGTATATGATCATCTACCCATTCTGTTACCACTATACCAAATGCCGAGCTACCATATCCGGGGTCTATTCCCATGGACTTTTCAGTAAAGGTATGTGTATATGGATTGAAATCATCTGGATTATATTTTCTACCCATTTGAATCGCTGCTTCAATATCCTTAGTATGGAAGACGTTGCCTATCTTACCCAGATATTTGAGATTATATTCTCGTTCAAATGAAGATGATTGTTTGGCTTTCTCTATTTCTTTTTGGGTGTATATCTTACCAATGCCATAGGTATAATCTAAGAATAACCGTTTATATAAGCAAGTATCTTCTGCTTCTTTTTCTATCCTTTCGAATAGACCTTCAGGAGCATTTGGTGTACTCACCATTACAATGTAGGGATTTGATTTTGCTATGTATCTCTCAGAAACATCTCTTGCATCTTGCTGCTGTCCTGAAGGAAAGAAATCAGCCTCATCTAATAGTATGAAAGATACGTTAGGTAAACCACGCATTGCATCTAAGTGATGTGATGGAAATGCTTCTATCTTTACACCGTTTAATTCAATTACCGTTTCTTTAGTATCAAAAATAGTAGCAATGCCCTTGATACTTGTAAATAGCTTCTTCATCCTATCAATTAGAGCAATGGCTAAATCAATTCTGGGTCCTGTGACAATGCACATCTGAGACCCTGATAAAGAATTGTCTTTCAAACATAGCCAAGCCATAAAGCGAAGTATAAACTCTGAAACCCCTAGCCCTGTT
>JBKPMK010000149.1:0-1182 GCA_046732115.1 Thermoproteota archaeon | reverse complement strand
CTAGCAGTAAAAGCGATTTCTAAAAACAATGATCCCCAGTTACAAAAGGAATTTGAGAATATTTTAGAGACGCCTATTACCAATAAAGACAGTAAATATGGTAGCAGAAACGATGATCTTATTAAAGGTCAGTTTAAACTAATTAAGGTATTTCGTATAGAACGTAAAAATGATGTTGATGATACGTTGGGAAAAATAGCAGACTTTACGCAAGATACAATAAAGCGACTAATAGAAGAAGGAGAGCGTGACGCAATGAACATATTTGATTAAAATCAGAATTATAATTAATGCTTATGCAGCCACATACAAACGCTGCATCCTGATCCATTGCCCGATTACATGCCGCCTTGATAAAGAGTAATGTTCTATTTTTCATAATTAGTAAAATACGACCGTATTCGAACCACTCACATACAAGATAACCTGAACCTACATCAGAGCACGTCATTAGTTAGTAATAGTCTTCAACATAATCTTTATTCCATGTAATCAAAAGGTTATCAATGTCATTGCTACTTGCAACTTTTATTCTTGGCTCTTCATATTGCAGTTTATAGCGAAACTCCCATAGCCTTTTGTCATCAAATGAGATATTATTTATCTGCAATACGATAGCAGCCAAGATATCGTTTGAGCATTGATACGCCTGGTTCTGCACCACTTCCATTATAACTCACATTATGATTTCGATTAAATGCTGCCATTACTGCTCCAACAAAGCTAATTGTTTCTGATGAATTGTTTTTCACGGCATCTAAAATCTAATAATATGCACCATACTTGTAATCAACTACATTGAGTCGTCCACTTGCAAATTCAGTGCTTTTACAATCGCTGCAGTAAGAGACAAGCCTCCTTCTTGCACCTTTTTTGTAGTAGAGTGGTTGGTTCAGTGTATGCATTTTCTTGTACTGGCTACAATAGTCGCAGATCTGGTAACACGTATTGTATGGACTATCGCCTAGACATTTGCCGCTCAGGAATTCCACGTTAGGATAGAACAATGTGAGCCTTGTCAATGTCTGTCTGTTGATCTACTCAGTAAATGCATAATTCTTTAGTGCTAATTGATATGCATCAAGTATATCGTCATACGATGTTGCTTCCTTATCTAATGAATGCTCTTCAGCAATAGCAGTTCGTAATGAGTTTATCAGTTTGTCAAATACCGGATTGATA
>JBKPMK010000148.1:0-6536 GCA_046732115.1 Thermoproteota archaeon | reverse complement strand
GAGAAGAGCATCTTAAGTTTTCTATCCCAAGTAATTCATTGTTTTAGCAGCAAAAGATTGTTTGTAGTTATAGATGGATTCTTCTTGCTTGAGTTTTCTCTCCACCCTTCGGGTTTTCAGAAACCTGGAGATTTTGAGCTTGCTTGGCCATCACCTAGGTATAGAATAATTCTTCATTCAATGTCTTCATGTTAACCTTGCGCATGCTCGGTAATCTGTAAGGAGTCATAGGTACAATGCAAGGCAATGTACCTATCATACTATTATAGCATACGTAGAACTAGTTCTATAATGAAAGAATATATTCATAGAATGGCAATCTTACGTTTGTCATATGTAATCACAGATTTGTTGTATGTCTTACATTAAGTGTAGCACATTCTGGGTTGGTTAACGGGCAGCAGCAGAATAATAACAATACACTAATGCAATCTCAAGGAACAACAACAACAACTGCAAATGCCACAAACATGAATATTGTTCTAGTCCATGGGACGTATGTTGATGGATCTTCGTCGAGCAAGGTAATTCCAATTCTGCAAAACGCAGGACACAAAGTCATCGCAGTGCAACTGCCTCTCCATTCTCTAGCAGATGATATTGCTACTACAAAGCGTGCAATTGATCTTGTCGGAACACCAGTAATTCTTGTAGGACATTCCTATGGTGGGTTTGTGATAACTAATGCTGCTTATAATAATCCTAATGTCAAAGGCCTTGTGTACATTGCTGCCTTTGCTCCTAACGAGGGACAATCTCTAACTGATTTCATTGATGCCACAAAGCTTCCAAAGGGTTTTTTGGTGTCCGATAACGGAGGATTTGTCTATCTCAATCCTAACATGTTCCCTCAGGCATTTGCTCAAGATATTGATGTAGCTCAAGCTCAAATCATGGCCGCTGCACAAAAGCCATTTAATCAATCTATTCTTGCTGAAAAATCTGGCCCACCTGCTTGGAAGCAACTTCCGACATGGTACCAGATCTCTAATAACGACCGCCTTATCCCCCCTGACGCTGAACGAATGTTTGCAAAACAAATCAATGCTACTACTATCTCACTCCCATCTAGCCATGCATCACCTATATCTCATCCAAATGAGATTGCAAAGTTAATTCTAGATGCGGCGAATAAGCTAACTAGTGAAGGAAAATAAATGGCTCCTAGTCAATATCACTTTGCTGCAGAACTGGTCGAGATATTCACTTTGAGAAGATTGAAGATATAGTATTTGAGAGTATTTTGATTGAATATTCAAACAGCATTTTGGATTTATGATTATAACAATAGCAAATGTCCCTTTAGCAATGGTAAGAAACTGGAGTTTTGTATATAGTTGATGAATGCTATTCGTCTGATTGGTCAACAACAGTGGCTACTATCGATTTACACAACATATGTTCGAGTTGCTCATATTCTTCTTCCTCTAAGATAAAGCTCCAACTCATATGGTTTTAGTAAAGGATGATCCTATCTTATTAGACCTTGTCAAGTGTTTTCCTTTAGTTCTATATTCTGATCATGTAGTCTTGGTATTTAGTGCAGAGAAAACCTATCAGCGTACAATAAGATAATGGAATAAGAGAGATCATATCAGCTTTGTCTCACTCTGTCAACAAGAGAGAGAATGCCAATAATAATAAACAACTGTACCTATCATGGCTTCTTAAATGAAGCTTTTGGGAATGTAATTTTTATAGGATGTCTAAAAGCTGAGTGGACCATAATGAGTTCACCTTTATTTAATCTAACAATATTCATTTTTGTATTTTTATTGATGTTATTATATGCATTAGCTGATAGCTCAGATAAGCCAACCTTTGCTATCGTATGTGTTCCTGTGTTCTCATGCAAAGAATAGTCGACAGCACTCTTGAATTGTTGTGCAGAAAATAAAATTGTATGTCTGGATCTTCCTGCAATTACAGTCTTCATTATTTGTTCTGCTACTGTATTATTATTCATCTTGTAATAATATCCATCACTATGGTTGGGCACAAATCGATTAATTTCGTCTACAAAAACCAAGAGATATTTTGGCTTTTTTCTTCTGCTATGGCTTTCGTTGCTATCGTCATCATCACCTCCAGAATCTCTTGTCTGCATTCTTGCCGAATATATCTCATCAATACTTTTCATGACGTCCCCTACGACAAATGCCTGTTGTTCAAGTTCAGAGAGCATGGCTATATCTACTACATAAACATCGCCTGATCTTATTTGTTTAATCTCTTTTCCAAGGTATGTGCTAGTCTTCTTTTTATCTATAAATAATGCTGACCTTCTAAATCTTTGAATATGTCCTTGAAAATATAAAAGTGAAGACTTGTTTGTTACTATTTCTTCAGGATAGTTTTTGAAGTTGAATAGATCTGTCCATGTTTTTATCTGTGCTTGCTCTTTAGCTATTCTACTTCTTCTCTTATTTGATGATTTGCCATTATATCTTTTAATAGGCCAAAATTCGTAGATGTAATTTATAATTGAAGATAGGTTAAAACGTGGATCATATACTTCTGAAAATAAAAGTTCTAATCGGTCATAAACATCAACTAATTCGTAAGAGTAGGTTTTTGCGTTCTCCGGGATATGCATTGAATTGGGTTTTCCGTCTCTACCTCTTGGAAGAAAATAAGTCACATTGTTAAAAGGCTCAATTTGCAGATCAAGAAGATCAAATAGATTTTTCTTCTTGTTCTCTTCATCTTCTTTGGCATGTATGTGTAACAAATCTTCTTCTTTTGTATTGAATATAATTACTGCGAAATCTTGTCCATATTCCTTGAGTTTTTGATATGTGGATTGTAAAAGAAAGAGAAGATATGACGTTTTTGCATTTCCAGAAACCCCTGTAGCATTAATATGTGCAGTATCTGGTCCTACGATGTAGGATATATCAAGATAAATAGGGATCTGCAGGCCACTGCTCATTTCTATTACTCCAGCAGGAATTGGATAAGCCATTTCTGGTATTCCTAAAGCAAACATTACTTCGTCTGCATTAGCAAATCTCACCGATTTTCCTAATCCAACAGGCATTCCTATCGACGACCTAGTGGAATGCGACGAATCTATGTTAGTCAAAGAGTTTGCCATAACTGCAACCCTTGCTATGTTGATCCCAGCTTGATTATTATAATTATAAGTAGAAGGAATGGTTTCTTCTTCTATTCTATTATTGTATATTTGGTTTGTAGATGTAGGCCTTTGCTTATCTTCAATTGCGTAGTCTGCAACAGCTGCTACCGTTTGTATATCTTGTACTATCCCAATCGTCTTGTAGTTGGATTGTTCAATAGTAACATAATCAAACGGATTAACAATGACATCTGCTTTAAGAACAAACCAGAAACTATCTATAGTGTTTTTATGCTTATATGAAACAAAAGTTTTGCCAATTTCTTCTGCGTTATTAGCATAGTCATATGAATTAGTATTTCCTGAATCAAGTTCTCCATCTTCCTGTAGTCGATCATTGTACATAAAAAATCGATCTGCTTTATGTTGCATCATAAAGAATATTAGCCATTCACATTCGTCAAACCTTAAGCATACAGATAGAGAACTATTAGCAATATCTGTTCAACAGAAGAAATTATCCGACATGGGAAACGCAAAGTTACTAATGGAATTAGAGACAAAAATTAGCCAAGTAATAGACACCACACTTTTTAATGACGATGTCTATGCTCTGCTAATATGCACACTTCTCAGCATAGATAAGAAGAAGAAAAACCTTGACACACACTATTAGTGAGAATGTTGTATCCTCACCAACGGTACTACACACAGGCAACAAATTGGAAATAAAAGGTAAACTTATTGTAGTAGAAGGAATTGATGGTTCAGGTAAATCAACTCAAATCATAGATTAGTCAAATTCTGATGCTTGTGATGGTAATGAGTTATTATATTTCTATATCGCATTGGTACATGTGTCATTGTAATTAGCTAGTTAATGCCTCTATTGATATCATATTTGGAAGAACTCTCTCCATCCCCTGTTTGAGCCAATGACAATTCCAACAGAATCCACATGTTATGCATGTAAATTGCGCTTTACTCTTACAAGAGCTGCAATAAGGACAGCCAGTATAGCTCAAATAATCATGTTTTTGCAATTTTTCGAATATACTTAGAGCATAGAAGAACAAAAGTCTACCCTATAGAAAGTAGAGTATGTCTGATCACTATATGTTACACTTTTATCTATAGCTTATATTTACTTGGCATATTCTACTTTTTAGAATATCTAAAATCGATAGGTCACTTCAAGCTGAGGATTTCGGGGCAAAATCTTAAGTTATTTATAGGCATTGATAGCCGTTGCCACTTCCTCGCAATCTAACTGAGTGAAGAGTGGTTTAGGTTTTCGAGTTACTGATGCCCGTATGCATACTTATCTCAGGAGCCGGCGGTTCTGTGTATCTTGCCGCTGCTTGTAGGGCGAGCCCGCGAGCTGGAGATCAATGGTAGCAGCGAGGATTATGACGCCGACACTGCAGAACGTTATGGATGGATCAACCGAGCAATTCCTGACGCTGAGCTGGACAACTTTGTTGACAGGTTTGCCCGCAGGATTGCATTCTTTGAAAAGAAAGCACTAACGGAAGCAAAGAGACTAGTCAACCGATCATTAATTAAAATCAGTGGCCACACAAGTTCTAGTCTATTTAGAAGATAAAAATTATACGAATTATACAAATTGTATCAAGAACCTTCAAGCTGTATAAGACCAAGTGTACACCTACTCTACAATTCAAGGGGTAATTAGTCAAATCTGCTAGAAAGAACCGATTCTATGCGTTCAGACCTAAAACCTGACTCAAAGTACCGCTCATTCATAACTACATTAAAGGCATCACACAATGCAAAGGTTGAAACAATCGACCAAGATTTTAGAGTTGTTGCAGCATATTCTATTATTAACGGATCATTAAGTAACAATACAAGCTTAGTTCTGCCGAGTCTTACATATACAATAAGGATGGAGGACTTTAATACTGCGGCATATTTAGGGATTATAGTTCTTGGTGTATTCACAAGTTACTATGTTGGTGAATACAAGAATTCTAACAGGGGAGGAAAGGTACTCATTAAGATCAGTTATACACGAATAATCTTGTGGATAATCTTTAGCATAGTCATAGCAACATTGGTATTTAATCAGTTCCGTCAACAGGTAGTACCTACCTCAGATTTAATGACAAATTTCGTCCTCGCATTTGCATTTGGATTTGGTGCAGAACGAATTCTCTCTGAAACGCCTCGCATGCTGAAGGGAGATGGAAGACAAAATGAAGATACTGCACATATAAGCGGCAAAAGTGATTCTAGATTATAAAATTGTAGTATTTTCAATTAATGGGTAAATAATTTCAGATGGTTACATTTTTTATTCGTAATTATGCAGAAGAAAGAGATTTTCGTTATGGCTACAGTAGGGGTCATGGGAGACGATATTAAAGCCGATGTAAAAGAATTGGTAGATATAGTTATCGAAGACAAAATTCCCAAAGAGAGAATCGATGAATGTCGTCATTACACTGATATAAGACGTAAGGCTATGCTCCAACAGAAATTAGAGCATGAACTTCAGATATCACATATTACCGGCATTGATAGAGTATCGAAAAGGTTTGCGGATAAGTTGCTCTCTGTTCTTTCTAGGTACAATCAAGATGAGGATAGGAGATTGATAATTGAATGCATAAATCTGATGGCAAGTAAAATAAAGGTAGAACGAATGAATCAAAGAAGAAGAGAAAACCGTATGTAGGTAGTATAATCAATACTAAAGTAGGATCTTTGAATTACTATGTTGATAACTTTTTTTGCCTGAATAATCAATCTTTGCAAAGAAAACGATTTTAGAGAATACTTCAGCATTATTAGTAAATTGCCTGATAACACATATCAAAATAAAATTCAGATGTTGGAAGAAGAGATGAAGAAGTGGAAGTCCGATTGTGAAAGGACAAAATCAGACCTGCTTATGCTAGTTAAAGAAAGGGAAAAATTGGTAAATACACTAATTGGGCTTAGATCACATCAGGAAGCTATTTCGGACGCACAAGGAAAAATAGTAACATCAAACCATCATATATCGTATCGAAATAAAATAGAAGATTTAGAAGATGAGGTACAAATGTTGAAAATTAGCTATGAAGACAACAAAACATGTGCTGACGAAGTGAAAGAGCAAATAAATGAGCTGAAAAATGAAATTCAGGATGTAAAAAATGCTATATATTCATGCTGAGAATCTCGAAGAGAAAGATTTTCATAGCAAAGCATGATTCGTCTTGCTTGAGTATAAGTTCAGAGTATCTTTGCAGTACCTTTCAATAACCTATGGTCGTTATGCTACTGGAAATAAGTGCTGTCACCTACGATTTTTTATCTGTTGTTATCCTAAATGAATTTATCATTTTCTGTATGGTTGGCAAGTAGCTATAATACTTGTCCGGTTCAGAAGAATATCTTATGATATAACCTATATCATTTTTTACGATTAACACTTCCATAACCTTAA
>JBKPMK010000147.1:0-8013 GCA_046732115.1 Thermoproteota archaeon | reverse complement strand
GTACTTATGAAGATCCTCCACCCAGTCCTGATGATCCAGCAAAAACAGCTTCTGTTCCCAGGACTTATGTTCACTGCACCCTTGGACCGATGTCGTCATGGATGGAACCTTTTGCTGCAAGGGCTCGAAAGCTCAAATGGGGTGTGTATAGTGTGGAAGCTAGCCATGACATAATGATTACGCATCCAAATGAGCTAGCGGAAATTCTTCTTCAAATAGCCGACAAGGTGCATGTATTCAGAAATGAAAAGATGAAAAGATAGTAGCTGTATGATATGCTTGTACATCATTTCAATTTGGATGCCAATCTTATATCTTTGTATTCATTGCTCTCCAAAAACGAGCTATTGTTTTTACTGTTAACGGCGTCTTAAGCTGACCACATAGACTTGACTATTTCATCCCTTCTCCTATTGATTATATCTGGATTTCCCTCTGGGCCTTCTATACCTATTTCGATATATTCGAAATTTAGATCATATATTTTGCGTATCTCAGTTATTATATCATTGGAAGGGTTGGTTAGTAATCCATATGATGGCATAGAATACATGAAAGATAGCCTCGTTTCTTTTATCATTTTAGACTCTTCAAAAGCAACTTTTGCACTTCTAATCGCAATAATCTATTAAGGTTAACATCTTAATGAAATCGATGGGCTTTCCCAATGAAAGAAATGCGCAGTTCTAGGCATTGTCTAGCAGATATAGGTTGCAAGAAAGAAGTACTTTGTGTTAATAATTAGATAATAAGTCACTCACTGTTCATTCAACAATACTGTAAAAAAGCGATGAATGGTATATCACCATATACCCTAAAGCATAGGGGGTCAGATGGCTTTTTTACAGTATTGCGTTCTTCATTAGTCGAAGTTCGTTGTAAAATATAAAGCAACATTGTAGTTAATGACTTAGTCTAGAAACAGTATTTTATAAAATGTAGCAATTGATTTAAGAAAATGGAGAAGTAAAGGCGTACTTTGGAGCAATAGGTAAAGACGTGAATATTAGATGGCTTCAAAACCCAATTGGAAATGAAGAGCTAGTACAAATAATAAAAAGACAATATTAACGGATTATACAAAGCAACCCATTTAAGATAACAGCTTGTACCTAATACCACGGAAAATATCAAATAGTATCTAGTATGTGATAATATCCAATCTATTAACCTTTAACCTTTATGTAATTTTAGCTCAAATGGGTTGCCAGAAATGGAGGCAAAGAGCGGCTAAAATCATGACGACCGAGAGAAAAATGGAAAAGATTTTAGTCATAGATGATGAGCCGGATATCACTTTTTCCTTAAAGCAGGTTTTGGAGGAAAATAGATTTGCTTCTGTAGATACATTCAATGATCCCGCAGACGTAATTTCAAAATACAATAAACAGCCTGAAACACTGTATGATCTTTTGATTATAGACATTCTGATGCCTAGAATGAATGGATTTGAGTTATATGAAAAAATTAAGAAAATAGATAAGAATGCTAAAGTTTGTTTTATTAGTGCTTATCGCGTATATTTCGAAGCACTAAGAGAGATGTATCCGGATTATGAAGTAGATTGCTTTATGAATAAGCCATTTGAAAATGAGGATTTGTTGAGAAAAGTATCGAGCGCATTGACAACGACCAATCGAACTCAAGTTATGGGAAGTAAATGATAATTTGCTTGTCTTGAATTTCCGTAACTTTCATGTCAACTGTCTTCTTACTTAGCGTAGTTAATATGGGTCCGTTTGCCATAATGCTGATTTGAACAGCATTATTATAGTTATCCTTAGCATTTCCACTTAAACATTATCTATTGGCCAAGATCCTGGAGTAATTATCTCAACAAGGTTCCCTACAGGGTCTCGAAAATAGATAGATTTTGTACCCCTTTGCCAAACAACTTCCTTTTCAATTTTTACGTTCTTTTCATTTAATGTGCGTTTTGCAGTAACATAGCTATGTTTTTCGATCTCTAAAGCAAAGTGTATGATTGATGGCGGGACATAAACTCCATGAGGGGGAAGTTGAGTACTATTACTTCCGCTACTGTCAAGTGTTTTATTTGGATTGAAAATCAAAAGCATGTTTTGTCCTGCTTTAAGAAAGATATGTCTGTCCTTTTCTTCGGAAACAAATTCTAGTCCTAAAATATTGATATAAAAGTCCTTCATTTTCAGTAAGTCAGAAGAATAGATACATGTTTCAACAATTTTTGTAAAATGCACTATCGAGATAGAACCAACATGCTAAAAAATATTTTTCGATTAGCACATACTTGGCTAGGTGAATTAACTATTGCATGTTCGCCTTAATTAGACCTATTTCGAATACCCCACGCGCTAATTTGACAAAAAGAGATGGAAAGTTAGTTGGGAAAGCCAATTGGGCCCGTGTTGTTTGTGGTATATATTCACCGAGGAAAAGCAGTGTTAAAAGAAATATTCAATTATCCTAGTGGAAATGCAACTATCATACCTTTGAAGACTATCTAGTAGGCAGAAAGTCAAGCTTTTGCTTTAAAGAACAACAAAAGTCTCCTATAAATGAACATACAGCATATTCATCATTCTATAGATATATTCTAACCTTTATTCGATGACAAAACTCTAACCTTCTAAAGACAAGTATATTTTTATAGTTTATTATTCTAGTATAAACCGTTTGTCTTCAGTAAACCCACTAGAAGATCATATAAACGATATTGTTTTTTTCAAACAATTGAGCAACACTACAAAAATACACGAACATGATTTTATCATTATTAGAGCGGAAGAAAAACCATCACTTATTTGCTCAACTTGCGGGTTATTTTATTGTGAAACATGTGGCAAATCAGTAAAAGAGATGACGTCTGACAGTGTTTATGATCTATAGATAGGATCAATAGGTCACCCCCAAAATGAGAATTAGGCGGAAACATATGGTTTTAATCTGACTTTAATACACTGACCAGATACAGAGATTTTTTCCAATGAGCAAGTCTGGAGTATACCTATCACATCCTGTATACCATATAATGTGGCTGTCTTTGAAAGTTATTCTCTTTGAACGTAGTATAGATCTTAATCTTATTTCCGAATATGTAGGTGATGGGGCTTTGAAGCCGTAGTTCTCTTTGTAATAACGCATCGATCGTACCACAGTGGCCTACTCAAATTAATTAAACTTAGGATTTCAGTGTTCCAGTTGTCACATAATAATTTGGTATTATGAAATAACATCTCCTTATTTTTGGAGCGTGTGTGTATGTCAGATCAATATGTATACTCTGTAGAAAATATCCTCGAGAAAAACCTGAAAAGCTTGAAAGAATTGATGTTAAGGGACTTTCCATTATAAAGCATATGGCTCAAAGTGAAAAAGCACGAGCGGTAGAACATGTGTCTACTGCACTTTTCTGATATCTACAACTATCCATTATTTTTACCGTAATTTTAATTATAGATTTTGCCATAGCAGGTACTGGTATTAGCTACAAATACAGATTGAGGAAATGAGGCAATGTACCTACAACATATAGATACGTTGCTAAAGCTACATCAAACATACTATGGTCATAACCTAGGTAATGGTTTCTTGAATAACTGGCATCAAATCAGTTTGCATCATATACTATATATCGCACTTAGCTGCAAGTGGACTCCCATCAATGAATAAGGCTTTTTATGCCATATTATTTTTTTCCATATTGGTGATTACCATTGCATCAGTATATCTAATTAATAGAACTGTTCCACCGCAGCCTTTTTCAAATCAACCAGGCTTTACACAAATCTATACTCCAAAGCAAGGAGGTAGGGTTTTTACTACAATGGATACGTCAGGAGAAAATTGTGGATCAGATGGGATTAGATTTAACATAGCTAACGAACATACGCTGGTAGATAGAGAATCAACTTGGATCTTTACTCTAAATAATAATCCAATAAATTGTACTGATAAACCATGGTGGGCCCCTAAGATTGGCTCACATGGCGATGCTGATCAAGCTTCAGGACTCTATGAAGCATCTGTTCCATATGACGGTGGATTTCACTTAATGCGTACGGAAGGACCGTTTCCTCAATATCACTCATGTAGTGGCTATCAACATGCGGAGGTTCCACCAATGCCAAAAGGAAAGCCAATCGGTATAAAGACTGCTCAATGGCGAATTCCAAACGGAGTTCATGTAGAATTTTGGTACGACTTTACTGGTGGTGGTAAAGGACCTTGGAAGAAATATGCAAGCTTAGACGATACATTGCCTGGACACTGTAACGGAGGTTCTATAACAGGACCAATAGGAATAAATGGCATACTTATAGGTCCTGCACCAGCTCAGGATACTATGAGAATGAATGGAGCTGATGCCACATATATTGGTGGTTCGATTGTGGAATTAACAGCAGATCAAACTTCTAAAGGAAGTGTAGGTTCTAGTACTATTCAGTCAAGTTCATAATTTGGGTAAATATGTTATCTCAGTTAGATAAAGTTTAGATGGCTTCTCTCACTAGTTCTTGTGTGATAAACGAGCAATCGATATTGCAGTTTAGATCTAGAAACTCAACTTGAAGTTGTTACCATATTCTCCCATGATGGCTTAAATTACAAAACGGGCAAGGTCTGATGAACAATGATGATGGTAACCGGTTTATATGAAAGTTCCCATAAACCCAAAAACTGGAAAACCACATCAAGTCCTAGATATATTTTCCAGATATCACATTTAGCTTACTACTAATATACCATTATGATCATGCGCAGATGCTGTTAATTTATATAAAATTATTTTAAACAGAACTTATAATCTATCTGATGTCAATATATTCGTGGCAATAAGAGATCTGCTAGGTATTTGGTGTAGAAATGCAGCTATTGTTTGCTTCACTCTCATAATAAAAATTATGGAATATTCTAGTATGTCTGCCCCCATTTATGCTAGTTGGGGAATTGAATTGGATACGTACTATGGAAAAAAGTATTTGATAAATGATATTTCGCCTAAGGTTCTATAATAGAGCATAATGGGTGTGCACATGTCATGCCGAAGAATACGACTGCTGCTGACAATACTCAATTATAGAAACTATCCTTCTTCTTGTTCTTCTAGAAATGAGCTGTCTAGTGTTCAATTCAAGAACTCATTTCGAATAAAATAGATGAAACTCCACATATTGACTAACTGAGAGGCAGTATTACTTGAGTATATACAAATTGGTGCTAAACGAATTTTAGATGTCGGAATAGATAATGGCGGAATGCTAAAAATATGCTTCCAAATCGTCCTCGCCATTCTGGGAATATTGCCTGAAATATCTCCGGGCTAGCAGAAGAGGTCTATCAATGTAATTGAACATGACTTGAATGCCGACCTCTTGGCACCGATAATAGCAATCAAGCCTTAGAATAATAGCCACATTTTGACTACTATGAAATAGACCTAATAAAATGAATGTCATATCATGTTTTCAAAATTACAAGGATTATGCATGCAACAAGGCTAGTGTCAAAAATTAAAAAGGAACGGTTTAATATTTCCTAGTTGTTTGTGTGATAACGACGACTATTTTTTCTTAGCATAATCAGCTAATCCTGTGAAATCAACTGCAATTACAGGCTCATTTCCAATTACCCATGCATTATGTCCAGGAGGAATTATGGCAGTATCACCAGGACCAAACTCTTCCTCCTTTCCATCGTCCATTACAACTTTCATTCTCCCAGAGATCATATACTGAGTATGTGGTGCTTGGCAACTATTTGTATTGACTAGTGGCTTTACACATTTCTCCCAACTCCATCCCGGCTCCAAAGTTGCTCGTCCTATAGTCACATCACCAAGTTTTGCAAGTTCAATCTTTCCTTTCTCAAATGTTCGTGTTTCATCAGGCGAAGAATCTAAACTTTTTTTCCGCATGCTGGCCAACTGTTTATCAAAAGTATTATTGTTATCGTCTTTATAAGAAGTTCGTCGTCGGTAGACAAATTACATTGATATATCGTGTTTAGTATAGTCCATAGTTATAATAATAAATAACATGCAAGCGGCATACGTGTAGTGCTCAATTAGAAAGAAAACCAACATACACATAATCATTATCGATATACTTTTGCTATTTCTATGAGCTTGTCATGATTTTCATTTGATTTTGATTTATTCTTTGCTAGCCTGAGAGCGTGTCAATTTATCTTTCATAATTCATTATGCTAAGCTGACTGGGTATAAATCATTTTTTCACATTAAAGTCATAATTAACGCTTTTACAATACGATAACTTTTCCATGGTCTTGGCTTCACCTTGGGCTATTAGTGCCTTGATTGTTTTAGGAGAAAAGTCTGCATTTTGCAGCATGCTTGGCGATTCCAATTCACTTCTAACTATTCTTGTAACAGATTTTATTTGTGCGCCATAATTGTTAATAAGGGTATCATATTCCGACTTTATCTTTTCCAACTGATGACCGTCAATCTCAGCTGGATCGACTTTGTTTTGCACAATATCATATAAGCTCTCTATCAGCTGGATGTGCCTTGTGATAAGCCTTGACATTTTTATATTATCCATATTCTTATCGCTAAAAATGATATCTTTGGCTCTACTTTCAACTTCTGCCATATTGGAAGGAAGCCTTTGTATATTCCTTGGATAGTTTTCTACAATAAAGATATTCTTATCATTTCTTGGAGATGCATAAATTACTTCTCTTACAGGAGTATTGCTAAGAAGACTGCCATCCCAAGCATATACGTTATCGTCAAGTTCAACCCATGGAAATCCATATATTGGGTAGCCAGAGCTCGCTAGAATGTGTTTTGCTTTTATTTCCATCTTCGCATTGTCAAATATAAGTGGTCTGGCTGTCATCACATCAACAGCAGTTATTATTAGTCGACGTACTTCTGGTAATTCCTCCTTTGCTGCAGCAAGGTTGAGCTTTTTGTAATCTATATATTTATCGAGTGTCTTGGCAAGTGGCGAATGATCGTAAAAATATGTCCAATTTCTTGGGTTAAGAAAATCATAGTAGTGTTCTGATTGCTCCTTTTTATTGCGATTGAAAATCTTGTTGTTATCATCTTTATCATGACTCCAAGGGAACCAACGCCACCAGACTGGAGTAAACATTTTGGGAACACCAAACATTGCAGCATTAGCTGAAGCAGCCGATATTTTCTTGGAGATGTATTTCTTAGATTTATTATCATAATCAAAGACAAAAATATCTGGAATAACATCAGGGCTACTTTCTGCAATCTCTATCCAAAAATTTTCCAATTCTTTTTCAGGATGATCAGTTTTACTCCCAACAATTATGGCAGCATTTACAGCCCCAATAGACGTTCCCGCAACTATGTCTATTCTTACATTGCTTTTTTCTAATGCCTTGAATACTCCGCATGCGAGGGCTCCCAATGAGCCTCCTCCCTGCAACACAAGAACATTCTCTACATCTCTTGATTCTTTATGTCTGGGATGACTATCTTCTTCCTTGAATTGGTAACTCATCTAGATGAAACTATGATTTGCAGTCTTATTATGATTTATAATAGATCAGGAAGAATTCTCTTCATCTCTTCCTGCAGCCAATGGCATTTACTGCGAAACCTGCATTTTATATACGCAAATTATGTTGTGTTCTGCTTCTACAAGAGTTGCATTAAGCATAATCTTGTGCAATAAACCTAGTAATCAAATCCGATCACATCGCTAAGTTAGCATGGTTTTAGAAGGTATTGTAAGCTTCGCATTCAGAATAAATTCCCTGTGCATTCACGTTCAAACACTTGACCAATTTAGGTTTTATATGTTACATCAGAGAACATTATTTATTTCTTCTTTATCAAATCTTGCTTCATTTGCTGAAACTCATCTTCTGAAATTACTCCTTTCTCTTTCAAGTTAGCTAATTTCATCAGCTCATCTGCTATAGATATCGATGGTTGTTGTGGCTGCTGGCGCTGCTCTTGACGATATGATGATATTTCTCTATCTCTATCCATACCATTTCGTATTACCTCTAACAGATCCTCAG
>JBKPMK010000146.1:0-6118 GCA_046732115.1 Thermoproteota archaeon | reverse complement strand
TGACCATTCAACAATTGCTTTATGTTATTATACAAATTATCTAAATCTGTGTTTAATCCTTTGTAATGTTGTACTTTGCTCATAATGCAGGGATTTCCTAGGGTGTATTTAAGTTAATATAGAGAAAATTAATATTGATATTTGTACGATGTTTGTATTACGTCAATAAACAAATATAAAATGCCCACTACACGATGCTTTTGTTGAATGGATCGCATTAAGCGAATATCAAATGAACTTTTGGAGAAGTATCCAGACAAATTCAGCACCGATTTTGCCGAGAATAAGGAAGCATTAAAACAAATAGCAATTGTTAGATCTAAATTACTAAGAAATAAAATAGCAGGGTATATAACGTCATATCTCCACCGGCAAGCAGTGGAAAAAGAGATGGCTGTAACCTCGGAAGGCGAAGAGACTACTGAATCAGAGTTACTGGAAGAAGGATAAGAACACAAGTTGATAGACATAAAATTACTAGGTGGTATTAGAAAGGCAGCGGGTAGGTCAAACTTAGTTTTAGATAAACATATTGCCTCAATATCCGAGATTTTAGGATTCTTAAGACAAAATGTTATAGACCCTAATAATTTTGATGCCGATAATATTCTAGTGACAATAAATGGTGCTGATTCTTCAATGTTGTCTCATGAGGAGAATATTGTAAAATCCGGAGACACTGTAAAAATTGTAACGATTGTCCACGGCGGGTAGGGTAGACGAATGCGAGTTAGAACATTGAGTCCCCCTTAAATTGTATTTATTTTGTAGTATGTAGTAATTCTAACTGCATAATTATGTTAAGGCAAATTATCGAGCAAGCTCCTAGATTTTTTGGCTGCAAACCTATATCATATGCTATAGGGTGAAGTTATAGTCTAAAGTATTCAATGATCTTAGTTGGCGCTCACTAAGATTATAAGACTCACAAGATAAATTAATTAATAATCAGTTGTTAGATTGACATGTAATTGGGTCCAACTTGTTGATATACTCCATGGTATTAAAGCCTGCTAGATATAGCCACTGTGTTATTGTTAAAGGTAGCAAAAGGGATTGAGCCACAGAAATGGTAACCATTAAACTCTTTCAGTGGTACGGTTAAAATGATCTAGACGTTATTACGAACATTTTGTTTTATCTCTAGGCAAAGTCATAAATCTCTACCAGTTCAGCTATGTCGGTTGTAGTACCTATAACACAAGTTCATATTTGGAAAAATCAAGAATAGATAGAGCAAATTTTGAATTTCAATTTCTAAGAGGTATCAGGCATGAATTGAGAATGGACCGGTCAGAGAAAGGATTTAGGATGGCCGAATACATCCCGTATGGTAAAGAATATTTGCATTAGGCTATTAGGAGAGAGAAAGAGAAATATTTTTCTTTCGGCTCGGTCTTTAGTCCAATCATGAATACCTAGTAGGAACAATGATGACAATCTATCGGCTATCAATTTTGGCAGCTACGCAAGCCAAAATGACAAAAGAGACAAGAATGCCCTTGAAGGAATGCCAAATTCACAAAATAAAATTGCTCACTCAAGAGATTTACTGTGAGATTAACGGATCGCCTATCTTCACATCTATTTATGATTTATAACTTTGCGAAAACTTAACTTATAGCGGCTGCGTATATACTCTTGACTTCAGAAAGTTCTTATATTCTTATATTGGATTTATATCAAAAATATCGTACGGCCAGTTCTTTTCTAATCTTACGTGCATATATCGTCTCACTAGGTTTTTCAAAATAGAGAGCATATGATAGATTTATAAAAAGCCTAACTACATCATTGCTTGATTTGCATATACAATATGAATTAGTCATATAAAATTGAATCCATATAATGAAAAGTGAGAGACAATTCTACAAATTAGGTACTACGTTTGTATTAATTATTGGTACTAAGGCAATTGAAGCAAAAGATACAGGCGTGATCGTTGACGATTTGCGTGGTATATCGGGTCAGGTTTCAGTGCAAGCTATTGATGCGAATATCATCTATGGCATTGAGCATTTAATTGAAGTCATGAAAGTAACCTTGGAATCCAAAAGAAGAAGAATTATGATCGCAAAAAATCCTGAAATAGATCTTTTGCTAAGACTATCCTACACCAACCAGATATCAGCCGGCCTGAAGTATGGCGGTATCAAAAGTGATGTTAACTGTTGCTTTGTTATATTTGCTGAAGACAAGAACGAAGTGTTTAAGGTTAATGAGCATATCAATAGGTCCTTTGATGTAGACCACTCTGTTTTGAAGCCCAATGATGAAAAGAGAATGATGATCTCATCCAAAATAGGTCTTAAGTATCGATCAGCTTTGTTCAATGGCGATGATGCTTCTACCTTCATGAGATTTATCTGTGAAAAATCATGCCTTATCACACCATAGTATCGTTGTAACCAAAATTGCCGTTAGTACGATTTACTACTGTTTCGCTTTTCTATTACTGATCTAAAAATTTGGTTGGGCCTTAATATTGAAACCCCAGCAAAAGCCCCAATAATTTCGACAAGTACAATCCAATCTGGATTTTTCAATTTAACTCTATTGTCAATTTTACTTGCGAGTGTCGCAATTATATCGGCAGGGCTCAAAACTGTATGCCTTTTTTCTACTGTTATTCTAAATGTATCATGAGGATGCATTTTTGGTGTAAGGATTTTTACGGCAATAGCTATATCCTCAAGTTTGGTACGCACCATCGATTCTATTGGTATTAGTCTCAGGATATAACGAACCTGCCAAGGTTCATTTTTTACCAATCGCCGCAATGAATCTATGACTTGAAAAAGACCAAGGTTGGTATATGCAACCACGATACCATTGATATTTGTAATTTCTGCATCTGGCTGATGGTCTCCTAGTAATTCAAGAAGATCTAATAGTTCTTCTTGTGCGTCTTCTTCTCCATATTTGAAGGTAGAAGCTATTATATTGAATTTGATTGCTGTCATGAAGGTATAATTATAATTACGGGCCTAGTATAGGAAGCACTTTGCGAAGTTGTTCTGATTTTATTGCTCCTTCTCTAATAATCTTTGGAGCAACAGGATCAACTATATCGATTATGGTGGATTCCATTCCTTTATTAACTGTTCCTCCATCGAGAAGTGCATCAAAATTGTGTAAAGAAGATGACATAACTTCTAAGGCACTCAGAGGTGGCTTTTGGCCTGAAGTATTGGCACTCGTACCTGCTAGATATTTACAATGTTTCAGCAATTGCAGACTACAGTTATTATTTGGGATTCGAACTCCAATACTCCTTTTTCCGGCAGTCAAATGAGTTGAAATATTATTATCTTTGAGGGGAGATACAATGGTAAGTGCGCCCGGCCAATACTTCCTGGCTAGCAGCTTTCCTATTTTGCCAAGTAACACAATTTTCTCAACATCCTCTAGCCTTCCGGCCAAGATAGGCAGTGGTTTTCTTCTATTCCTAGCCTTTATCTTAAAAATCCTTTGAACTGAAACGTCATTGTATGGATCACAGCCTATTCCATAAATTGTATCAGTAGGATAGACAACTATTCCTCCAGAACTTACTACTGACGCACATTTGTATATGTCTGCATTATTACTGCAATAGTACGTTATGCTCGGTTTTGTTTTTGCATTGGTTTTGGTTTGCATTACATTACATCTTCCTCCACATCATATCATAATTGGCAAGGTACTTCTGTGCATTTCATATTTGTTAGTAAACCTGCTCCTAATAAAAGTAAGGCTGCTACAAAATAATTGAATTAATGCATAGAATGTAGCATTATTTACTATTAAGGACCATGAAATGCCTGTAAAGCTGCTCATGCTAGAGACGTAGAAGGCTATTTGTATCAACTGTTGCAACTGCCAAAATTATGATAAATCATCTGTATAATAGGATTTCATTTTATCATGACAAGAATATCAGATTCAGAAGACTATTGTAAAAAGTCAAGATGTCAGCTCAAATTTGTCATCAGATGAGAAAACCCATATGACTACAGCAATTTAATTTTGAATATTTATCAAACCCGTGGTCTCGTTCTTAAAAAAGTCATTGTCAAAATAGTGATTGCAGAGGCAGCAAATCCTCCATATGCCAAGTTGTTCTGGTACGGTAATATTATTGCAGATCCAATGAATAATGCAGATGCAAATATGATTCCTCCAAAAAAATTGTAACACCTCCGTTGTCTACTTTGATGCTGTTGTTGTGTTTCCAGGTATGTTTTGAGTAAAGGCGCAACGCTGAGTGATGCCTCAATGCCCTTAGCAAATCGTTTGAATGACACTCTTATCTCCTCGACATAAGCCTCTTTTAATAGTCCTTCTTCTTCAAGCAAATTCTTAAGAACCTTCACAAAGTGAAATCTCACTCGATGATGATGGTAAATTCCTTCTATGATCGAGGCCATGCGCATGTACAATGCGAGGTTCTTTGGCAGCCGAAATGGAAATTTAGCCATCGTTTTATTAGAAAGGTCCATCAAAGCTTTTACTTCCATCTTATCGATTTGCTTACCGTACATAGATTGGATGCTTAGGTCAATTCCTTTCTCTACGACATAACGATTCAGACCTGGTTCTAATGTACCAAGTTCAATTAAGACGTCGACTGTTCTTGAAGGGTCTTTCTCTATCAGCCCAAGGTAAAGCCTGACCAACCTAACTCGAGTTTCATTATCGAGCCTTCCTACCATACCATAATCGTACAGAATTATCGTTCCATCATCATCCACCGATATGTTGCCCGGGTGCGGATCTGCGTGAAAAATACTGTGACGCAATAACATTTTAAAAAATATATGATGTATGCTAATCACAAGTTCCTCTCGATTAATGCCCTTCGCATCCAGACTGGCTATATCTGTGATCTTTGTTCCGGGGACATATTCTAGCGTAAGAACGTGTTTGGATGTTCGATCTAAAAACACATTGGGTATACGTATCTTACGATCATTTCTAAGATTGCGCTTAATAGCAATCAAATTTTCTGCTTCAACCCTATAATCCATTTCCTCGTGGATAGTTTCAATGAATTGTGAAAGCATACCCTCTGCTGAGAATCGTAGATTGGGATCTATAAAACGAGTACCAAGCGGTAGAATTTTTTTTAATATATAGATATCTTTTTCGATAACATCTTCTATGTTCGGTCTACTTACCTTTACGATGACTTGCGTGCCATTATATTTTGCACGATATACTTGACCAAGGCTTGCCCCAGAGATGGCTGATGGATCGAAAGTTTCAAACATACTGTCGATTTTTCCAAGCTCATTTTCAATAATGGGTCTTACTTTTACGAATTGGTCAGGAGGGACGTTGTCTTGAAGCCTTGCAAGTACTTCTAAATACGGCATTGGCAAAATATCGGCACGTGTAGAAAGCCACTGCCCCAATTTTATATAGGACGGACCGAGCGCAATGAAGGTTTTAAGCAGCTTCTCTGCATGCTTTTTGCATCTGTTTATGTCAACGTTTTTTCCCTCCCGTCTAACCCATTCGCGTCTATCTTTTCTAAAACTGATTATACATGGTAAAAGCATAATGACGACTTTTAAAATACTTATCTTTGAGGGAGGTTTATACCCATTCGCGGTTTTTTTGTGGGGTATACCGCCTATAGGTATTTTTTGTCGCCCTCTTCGTATCTGCTCTGAAGGTTTCAAATGGATTCTGTACACTCGATCCTCTTTATTATTCCCTGAACAATAATGCCCACGAAATATGACACCGAACCTGCTATTGAATCTGCAATGCAACCTGCGAATATTTCACTATTCGGTTGATATCGACTCTTTTTAACGATATTTTTGTTATTGTTATGTATGATGCTAGCCATACGTGTTCCGACAGAAATTGCAGCTAAAATAGCCACCAAATATTGTGGAGCGTCAAACAGGAGGTGTCCTAAAGCATCCTTGTTTGGATCGATTTTATCCACATGGGCAGTATAATATTCATTATATTCCCGAACGTGCAGATTGCCAAGACGAAACTGCCTAGTGGCACCCTTTCTGTCGCCAAGCTGAGTCTCTTCGTAATCTATTATAGGTCTGACTGATTTGGGTATCACTATGTCATTTTCATCGCTAACAAAATGCTGCACATGGTTTAGATG
>JBKPMK010000145.1:0-2218 GCA_046732115.1 Thermoproteota archaeon | reverse complement strand
CAAAGATATTCAATACTGGTGTCAACGTTAGGCTCTTGGGAGTCAGAATTAAGCCTGGTAATCCACAATATGGCAATGGAGATTTCGAAATTCACGGAGATGAAGGAACCATGCTGCAGTTTTCTGGATCGGAAACAGATGTTGAAGTCACGCCTTTAAGAATAATCTCAGTTGGAAATGAAACCGGCAGAGGCAATATAAATTGCCTTACAGTAGACAGAGCTGGTAGATTCCTCTCTGCGATTGTGGATAGTATGCTCGTGACTAATGAAATGACTACTGATGCAATGATAGAATGTGTTCCAAGCAGAATTTTCGGTAGTTCCATTATTTTATCTAAAGAGGATTCATATATTAGACTAATAGATGATGATCCATCTTTTCCAACCTCATCAAAATTTGAGTCAAAAATTAAAGATATTCAACTTTCAGAAAGTCCTTATGTTGTAGAGGCTATTGTACTGCATACACCTAATATGACAGAAGTAAACACAAAAAGTGGTATTGTACCTATGAGCGATACTCTGCTTGGTGACGATACTGGAGAGATTCGCTTGGTGGGCTGGCGTGAACAAAGCTCACAAGTACACAAATTGAATGTAGGTGATAGAATAAAAGTTATAGGCGCTACAGCAAATAACAGAAGAGAGGGCAATGTTGAACTTACACTAAAATCATATTCTTCAATTACAAAAATTAGATAGATTAACTCATTGGATCTATGGATCTATCAATATGAACCATTACAAAAAACTTTTGAAATATCAAGTAGTAACAGCTTAGGTCTATCTATAGAATAATGAATTCAACAAGCAAACAAAATTATAGAATGTAGAAGGATATTTAGTTCTTAGCTGCATAAAAAGCGGATATTCTCTAAAATCTTATGTAACTAGAAAAAATAAAAGCAATCTACATACAAAAGTAGGTTGAGTTTTACCATGGTTATTTATCTAATTTATAGCTCATTGCATGATTATTTATTTTAGTATGACAAAATTATTTTTCGATTTTTTACTTTTATTGCTTTAAGATGACGGAGATGTCGTTGATTCTGAAACCTTTATTTTATTTCCAAATTTAATTATATACGGAGCGATAAAAGTAGTTATAATGGTAATAATTCCTAATATCGGGAGAACTGAAGAACTGATAGTTCCAACATCTTGACCGCCCTTAGCTATTATCAGAGACATCTCTCCTTTGGATGCGGCAAGTCCAAGTCCTGTTCTCAACGCTGTAGTACCATCAATTTTTGATTTGACTACTAGGATACCAGTAATTATGAGAAACTTTGAAGCAAAAGAAGTTAAGATGAGTATTATTGCCGGTATAATGAATGATGGTATTAAAGATACATTCATCAACGCTCCTATTGAGATAAAGAATATAGCTGAAAACACATCTCTTAGTGGAATAGTCACTACCCTAGCAACAGCGGCACTCTTAGATTCGGCAACTAATACTCCTGCCAAGAAAGCACCAATTACAACAGATAGCCCCAAGAGTTTTGCTGCAAATGATAGTCCAAATGCCAAACCAAGAATCACAATTAGTAGCAGTTCGTAATCATTAGTTTTAGCTATCCTGTCAAGAATGGTTGGTATGAACCTTGATCCTAAAATTAGGATACCGCCCATAAAAGCCCCTACTACTGCTAACGAAATAGCTATTTTTAAAATAGGTATTTCTCCTCCTTGTCCGCCGCCACCTATAAAACCATCAACATTAGTACTGTTGCCAGTAGTTGTTACAGCAACTGATTGGAGTACTGCAAGGGCACTAATAGCTATGATATCTTCAATAATTAATACTCCAAGAATTATAGTCGAAGAACGATCTCTGATTATATTCAATTCCTCTAGGATTCTAATTGTTACTACGGTACTTGTAATAGACATTGCTAAAGCTAAAAACATAGAATCGAAGAATGAAAATCCTAGTGTTTGGGATATAAAAAATACTATTAGTAGCGTTCCCATTGATTCTGGCAATGCTACGATTATGGAAATCTTGCTTACAGATTTGAGTTTGGCTATAGGAAATTCGGTACCAATAACAAAGAGCAGCATAATTATGCCTAATTCTGAAAGAACATTTACTGTTTGAATACTGCTTATAAGGCTAAAAGGTGGAGTATAAGGACCAATTATCATCCCTGCTACAATATAACCAATCACCATTGGTTGCTTTAACTTATAGGTAATTATCAACATTA
>JBKPMK010000144.1:0-4878 GCA_046732115.1 Thermoproteota archaeon | reverse complement strand
ATAAAAACTTCTATTCTATGCATCGATTCAGCAAAATGCTCTTACTAAATAATTCAACAATTTTGACAATGTTACCATTATATTTAATTATCAACTGTTCCTAATGAGTGAACTAAAGCTCGAATTTATGGGCAAGCAAGTAAAGGACATGTATGGCACTTTTATGGGTAAGGTGGTAGGTATGATTACCGACAGTGATGGCTCCATTGAATCTGTCTGTGTAGATTGTGGATCAGGGGGTCTAAAACAATTGACATTTGAACAACTATTGGTTCAGAGGGATTATGTAATATACATTCCAAAATGGAGGTTAGATACCCAAAAACTACTAAGACAGAAAAACCTTGTCTTAAAGAGAATAAAAGCACTGCAAGACATAGTTACTGAAAATGATTTAATGAAAGACGACGCAGAATTGGTTTATACAAAATATGAAAAGAGACTAAGTGTACTTGAGGAAGAAGAGAAGTCTCTTAATGAGAAATTACAAGTAAGGTTGAATGAATTAGATGCTGAGAGTAAAAGCATTAAGGCAGTACTGTTTGACGCAAAATTACAATATAAAAGTAACGAAGTGACAGAAGAGATATATCAGCAGATTGGCATTTATACAAATGAATTATTAGAACATATTAATCTTGAAAAGGCTGAGATTAATAATGTCAAGACCAAGCTCTCAAATCAAACATTAGAAAATATTGGCTCTCTAACTCAGAATATTCAAGTAGGAAATCCTATAATTGCCACTACAGAAACAATTCCGAAATCGCATGAGTCTCCCAAAGAAGAAATAGTTGCCACAAAAGCCTCAAGCACAAATCATTTGTCTACAGATGACAAATCTGTCCCGACAACTGATAATGGCAGTGAAACAGATTCCAATTGGTTAAATCAGGTAATTCCAAGTGAATGAGTGAAAAATTATCTCATCACTTAGTTTCTCTCTACTGCTAATTTCTGTACATTTAAAACTGGAATACCTATTTCTCTTGCTTTGCAGAAGTTTGCAAAAGCTCGCCTATCTCATTATGCATCTTCAGAAAGTTTAATCCCTTCTCAGTTGTCTTGTATGTCTGAGAACCCTCTAAATATTCTAAGAGATTATTTTCAATGAGCACGGAAAGATATTCTCTTAACTGGGCATAGCTCAGAAAAGCTTTATACATTATTTTTGTCTTGGTAGCTCCACCATTAGCCGCTTCCAAGATCATTGCTACTATTTCTGTTCTACTTCTGTATTTCACATTTTAAGTACACTGGATTTCTTTATTTTAATATATTGACACATTTTATAAGATGATTGTTATATAACAATCATCTACCATGTATATCGAATAATAAGCGTTTTTACCAAACTGCTGTTAACGTATCTAGTAACAATTTCTAAGCTATATTAGCTACTAACTTTGCCGATATATTGTTATACTTGAATCCAAAATGCTTTTAAAATTAGTCTCTCTTTTTTAGGTGATGTCTGATTCAAATTTTACTAAATTGTCAAAGGCTTATGATGAAACTAAAAAAGTAACATTAGAAGGAAAAAAACTTGACAAAATAAAAGCACAAGCAGCAGAAAATCCTGAGAAATTCTGGGCAGAGCAAGCAAAGGATCTGGTCTGGTTCAGACAATGGAATAATATACTTGAGTGGAATTATCCTTTTGCAAGATGGTTTGTTGGCGGCCAACTGAATGCATGCGTGAATGCAGTTGACAGACATATCAATTCTGATAAAAAAAATAAAGTAGCCATACTGTGGGAAGGCGAGAATGGTGAACATCGGTCGTTAACTTATTATCAGCTATATCATTCTGTTAACAAATTTGCAAATGCGCTAAAAAACCTTGGAGTCCAAAAAGGAGATCGTGTTACGATCTATCTTCCTATGGTTCCTGAACTTCCGATAGCAATGTTGGCATGTTCAAGAATAGGTGCAATACATAGCGTTATTTTCTCTGGTTTCAGTGCCCAGGCATTATCTGATAGAATATGTGATTCAAAATCCAAAGTCATCGTAACTGCTGATGGTGGATTTAGAAGAGGAAAAGTAATCGAATTAAAAAGCGTTGTAGATAATGCAATTTCCTCTACTCCATTCATTGAGAATATCATTGTTTTAAAAAGGGCTGAAAACGACATTCAGATGGGATCGAAAGACTTATGGTGGCATGATTTAATTGAAGGTACAAAATCCTACTGCGAACCAGAAATTTTGGACAGCACCCACCCTCTATATATTCTTTATACTTCTGGTACCACAGGCAAACCAAAGGGCGTTTTGCATAGCACTGGCGGCTATCTTACCCATCTATATGCAACAGCCAAATGGGTTTTTAATTTCAAAAATCAAGACATATTCTTTTGCACTGCTGATATTGGGTGGGTCACAGGTCATAGTTATGTTGTATATGCCCCACTAATGCATGGTGTTACTGAAATAATCTATGAGGGAGCCCCTGATTATCCAAAACCTGATAGGTATTGGGAAATCATTGAGAAATATGGCGCCACAATTCTATACACTACTCCCACAGCTTTACGAATGTACATGAAATATGGAAATGCTATCCCTAATTCATTTGATCTGTCGTCTTTACGCCTACTAGGAACAGTTGGTGAACCAATCAATCCTGAAGTATGGATATGGTATTTCAAAACAATAGGAAAGGAAAATTGTCCTATTATTGATACATGGTGGCAAACAGAAACTGGCGGTATTATTGTGAGTGCATGTACTGGAATTGAAGCTGTTTCAATGAAACCTGGTTCTGCGACCCTCCCAGTACCAGGAATAGATGCAGCAATTGTGGATGAAAATGGAAAATCAGTGGCCCATGGCATAAAAGGATATATAATAATTAGAAAACCGTGGCCCGGAATGTTGATGACACTATGGGAGAATGACAAAAAATATCAGAACGCTTACTGGGAAAAATTCGCAAATGTGTATTATGCTGGTGACTATGCACTATCTGATGATGACGGGTACTTGTGGTTTCTTGGTAGAGCAGATGATGTGCTTAAGGTAGCAGGACACCGGCTTGGTACAGTAGAACTGGAAAGTGCATTTGTATCACACAAAGCTGTTGCAGAGGCTGCAGTAACTGGTAAGGCTCACCAGCAAAAAGGAGAGTCAATCATCGCATTTTTGGTGCTTCGAGCAGGGTTCTCTGCATCTGATCTGCTTCGTAAGGAACTTGTTCACCATATCAGAACATCATTGGGACCAATCGCATCACCAGACGAGATTTATTTTGTAAACAAACTTCCTAAGACCAGAAGCGGAAAAATAATGCGAAGATTGCTGAAATCTATATCAACTGGATCTGCAATTGGCGATGTAACATCACTTGAAGATGGTACATCGGTACAAGAAATAAAGCAAGCCTACATGGATTTGCATAATGTAGTTGACACTGGATAGCGTTCGATCCTGACACGAATTCATTTTATATCAGTTTCGTTGAACCTTTTAACATATCAATTCTTTTGGAACTGTTATATTTGATAAATGATATGTTGGAAAGCATTTCATGGCATTAATTTAAGTTTCAAATCGAAATTACTGTCATCTTTGATTCCATAGTTATCTTATGCCTATTTACGAATCCTGACGTGGCAGCAATAACATATTTAGCAGCTTTTGTATTCTTATAAGTACAGCTGGATGGATCTAGTGCATTTTTACAAGGCGGCGCATCTTTTACTAAGTACACTATATGACCGCTTTCATCAACCCAGATCAAATCAAGGTTATATTCTATATTTAAAAGCCACATAGAATATAGATCAGGTTTATCGTAAACTAGGATCATTGCAGAATTCAAAGGAATTTTTTCCTGTCTGAACATCAACCATCTCTGTTTTTCTGCACTAGATTTTGCGATTTCTACATTAATTAAATCGCTATTTATCTCTACTTTTCCTTGTGCAAATTCTAAGCCTTTATCTTTGACTTTTAATGGAAAAAGGTTAATACCAATAGCCCCTACAACAGCTGCTATGATGATCATTGGTACCAGAAGGGCTATTTTGCTAACCATCTCGAATTATAAAATAAAGCTTTTAGATTGAATTTGAACTTTACTAGTTAGCTATGATTATTTTCATTTTGATTGCAAACCATTTTACTTTTACTGATCGTGCATTTATACAATATCACAATATTTTAATTCTGTTAATTGCTTGCTATGCTTGACCATTTAAGAAGAGAAAGAATCAACTAACTTAAATCACTTTACTAAATAAAAAATATTCCATCTGGCTATATCTGCTACTATATACAAAAAAGTAACATCCGAACTAGCAAATGTACCGAAGTACAAGGAAGGAGGAAGGTTAGACACATTAATAACCTCTGACTAATTCAGTGTGTGCCTGTTAGAATTGTAGTTGACGAAAGGGAAAAAGGTAGCAAAATCCCTGATTTACTACGCCAAGCAGGCGCAATAATTGACTTTGCACAATTAAAAGTTGGTGACTATATTGTATCTTCAGAAACTGCGATAGAACGTAAAACAATACGTGATCTAATTAGCTCAATTTATGATGGGCGATTATTTGTGCAGTGTTCAGAACTTACACAACATTATTCTAAACCCCTGCTGATCGTTGAGGGAAATATTGTAGAGCTTCTCGACTTTTCTACAAATTTAGATGATGATCAATTAAAAATATTATTAGAAAGAATACCTCTAGCATATAATGCACTGGCAGAAATAGCACTAGATTTCAGAATTCCGATAATACACACACCTTGTTCTGAATATACATCGCAGTTACTTGTTATTTTAGTAAACAAATCACTTCAAGGAAAACGAAGCAGTGGTCCTCTTTTAAAAAGGATAAAGAAATCTAACCCTATATATAATCAACAACT
>JBKPMK010000143.1:0-3054 GCA_046732115.1 Thermoproteota archaeon | reverse complement strand
CTGTATGTGAATATTGTATGGGTAGCTTAGCAGCATGCCTAGTACAAACTATTGTAGCTCATGCTACATCAAGAGGCATCCAAATTGATGGCATCAATATTGATGTAGAAGGAGATGTTGATTTGCGTGGTTTTACTGGTATATCCAGTGATGTAAGACCTGGTGCTCAGCAATTTAGAGTAAATATGAATATCAAAAGTAGCAATGCATCAAAAGAACAAATAAATGAACTCCATGAAATTGGAAAGAGGTTTTCGCCAGCATTTGATACTTTGACTAATGGAACTTCTGTAGTTTTGGTTAACTCTTAGTTAATAGACGTATTATCAAGAAACAATTCTAAATATCGACGAAAGCAACAGGCTAGAAAATACTGCAAAAAAAGGAATTGGAGTAGTAGGATCTATTTCGGTGGCGGTCTTTGTAGTAGCAAATTTTTGTTATCTCCTTACTCTTGAAGAGAAACTTCTACTGGTGTGGGATTCGTGATTATGTCAAATACAGGAGATCTCTTTTGTGCAAGCTCTACTAGTTCTCTTATTTTTTCTCTTGGTGCATCAGATTTAACTTTAAATGTAACCTTTATTTTCTCATATCCATTTCTAACTTTCTCAGACATTCCAAGATAGCCTTGAAGGTCAATATCACCTGATAGTGTGGATTCTACCTCGTCTATCACTACTCCTTGAGCCGCTGCATGGTAGATGAGAGTTGAATTCAAGCAACTGCTAAGAGCTGCAAGTGCATACTCTCCTGCATTTGCTCCGTGATCTTCTCCTAAGAGAACCGGTGGTTCATCTTCCTCATATACGAAAGGTTGGCTTCTATTATGAGTCTGATTAGCGCCGTAAAAGTCATTGATAGTTATTTGGTTATGACCACCCTTAATCCATTTCCCTTTTGCACGGAAATTGAATTTGGAGATTATAGGACTGCTCCTTATGGCATCTATTGTGCCGAACAGTTTTGTGACGTCTACTCCGTTTACGATTTTTTGTTCGACTTGCTCTTGCTTTTTTTCAATTTGATTTGTTTCGTTCATTACAAGTGATATCATGATATCACAATATAAATGTATCCATTGATGATATCATGATATCAATATAATTAGAAACTTGGACACTGCTTGAAAAGCGTTGAAATTAAGATACATTCTAATGCATTTTAAATCGTTAGTTAGTTTCTACTTGTAAACAGAATATGGGTTTACCCATTGCACGTTTTTCAAGTAGCAGGTATTTTGAGCCAGATAGATGTAAGATTTTTGCATTGACAAAAGCTATAATTAGTTTATTTACTGCCTTTAGTTCAAGAACAGCTTATGCACGCTTTCTTTTGTAACATGCAATTTATGGACTTCATCGCCATTTAGTAGAAAGATCTGATCATGCAACTCGAATAGCTCTAACATGTCTTTTATCTCTGAGTTTAACAAGATTTCAGTCTTGTAAGTGCAATAGGTCGAGCCAGCTAATCTATCAGTGTTATAAGCTTCTTCGATAGATAATGCCTGCTTTAGTGAGGTTTTTGCTATATCATTTATCAGGAAATCAAGACAGCATACTTGTTTGTTATCAGCTTTTTTAGCTATATTTTCAATTATCTTGCGAAAATATCTCATGACATTTTTTTGATTTATTTGAGTTTGTTGCTTTTGCTGGTGTTGTTCTAGTGAATGGCCCTCTTTGTTCTGATAGTTTACAGATCCTGCTGTAGTAGTATCACAATAATTTGGCTTAATTGTTGCATCATACCATTCAAATCTAGACAAAAGTTCAGATGACTGACTGCCTGGCGCACCACAAAAACATCTAAACATCTCACCTTCCTTGGCAAGCTTATCCATTGATTTTAGCAGTCTTGCCATTGATTCATCATCAGAATAAATAACCAAATAATGCTTCCTTGGAAGCTCCGATTGCTGATGTTTTAGCCATTTATCTACTGCATCCTTTACTATTGAATTTATAGAAATACCTCTTTGATTTGCTAATTCTCCTAGCTGTATGTGGACTTTGTCATCAAATCCTCTAATAATTAGATTGTGTGCCACAATAACCATTAGATGCTTTCATATTTATATATGTCGATATCATGATATCATGGCTAGAATAATTTACATTAAGATATCATACATTGTGATGATCATAATCAGAAAAAATCAACCCATGATAGGAGAAAGAAAGGCTATAGCTCAAGAAAATGAAAATGATGATGAAATAACATAGTCTAAAAAATTCTGAACTTTAGAACTATTGGAAATCAGAAAGTGAGGAAAAACTTATTAAAAAAGCCATACAAAACACGAGAATGTCATCGGTTAAGGCCTTAAGAGAAGTTGTCCAAAGATTAGCAGAAACATTTAACAATCCACAAAATAGAGAATCATCTTATTTTGATTTTTATGATGACTCTCTGACGATACATGGTTTCCCTCCAAATCTTCCAACAAACAAGGAAGGCTTTAAACAATTCATTTATCTTCTGTGGAAAGCATTTCCTGATATAGTAATTACATTTGAAGATATCATTATCGAAGGAAATAAAGTTGTATGCAGATATAACCTAGCTGGTACACACAAGGGTGAATTTATGGATCTTCATCCTACCAATAAACAATTCAAAGTCAATGGTATGACAGTATTTTCTTTTCGTGATGCAAAGGTTATAGAACGTTGGAATCTGGTAGATATGATGTCATTGATGGAACAATTAAGAACCCAATCATGAAAGTTCAGTAATAGCATTGCATCATGAGAGAGTTCATGTAGGCACTCTTTCATGTGGAGCAGTACTTCCATAACAAAAGTCATCTATGAGACCTATTCCTGAATGCTATAATATCACTGATAAGTAGTGGGCTATCTCATGGTTATCCCACTACAAGTAAGTTAAGAAGTAATAGTATTAAGTTCTGACATTAGCCTTTCTACTAAATCATTAGTTGTAATTGGTTTTTTAATAAAGCAATCTACCTTCATATTTGGAAATAGTTCCCTTAATGATTTGTAATATACTTCAAATGCTGTAATGAAACAAGCCTTTGCTTTATTG
>JBKPMK010000142.1:0-3532 GCA_046732115.1 Thermoproteota archaeon | reverse complement strand
GACAACACAGTTAAAAAGGCAATACAAACAAGGAAACAAAAGCATGTACAAACAGCAGATAAAACATAATGTGACACTAGACAGACTGGGTGGGAGTGAGTCAGCGATACTATTCAATCATCATATGCTCTTCTACTGAATTGTTCTGACGATTTGCATCTGCATTTCGGTAAAAATTGTTGCTTAAATATACTTGGATTAATCATACAAAATATGAAACTCTCTATTTACTTTTCATTTCATACCATTCCCTAATACGATTTTCCAAACCATGTGTGCTCTTGTTTTTGTATAACTCTTCCCACCAAACAACCAGGAAATTATATCCATGTTTTCCATAATGTGTTACCCCTTGTTCTTGATCAGTTTTTGGATGCCATGGTTCACCAAAAAACTCAATCAGGCTTGTTTTTCCATCCCAAAAATCAGGATTTCTTCCATGGATCATCATTGACAAATCACCTACATATCTCCAATCGTTAGAAATATTTTTCAAAAGTGACAGCATCTTTTCTTGTCTATGTGCCTGATAAAGAGAGACGAAATTGATTTATTCATATCTAATATTTTTTTGTGCTTGTTGATATCCGCTATCTCAGACTTTTTATTGTTTGATACGGAAATTCAAATGCTTTACCAAAGATAGTTTCATCATCATCTTGTCGTTCTATGTATCCTACTCTACGTACATTGAAACGTCCATCTAGGAGTTCTCCTCAATCCATCGCGGCCTTTGCTTTTTGCATGTAAATTCATAATATTGGCAATATCAGCTTGTAGAGCATTTTTGTCCTTTGCGTGTTTTATAGCAAGTGCAATTATCGAATTGTTTAGGTCTATGTAGTCTGCATCAGCAATCACACCTTGCAAAGAATTTTCAGTAGATGGATACAAATTAACTATGTATACTTCAAAGTCATCCGCGATCCGCCCTATGGGGCTTGCAATAGTATGATCAATTCAGTCATCTCCCCTGCCTCCAGCAAAGAGCAGGGCCTTGACACCGTAGCTATTATTTCTTGAATTTTTGTCAGCTGAAACGATGAAGCTACCTGAATCACCGGGTAATGAGAAAGGTGTTGTTTCTGGAATACCAGTAATGGGTAGAAGAGGATTATTGTTCCCCACCATTAGCTACGGAAAGAGAAAGCGTGCTTGATCTACTTTAATGATATTGAAGTGTCGTGGGTTGAATCAGAAGAGGAAGGATGGAATATGATAAAAGAGAAACCGAGTCTTTGGAATAAAAATAAGACAGATACGTATATCATCATTTGCCATCCTCACCATCAAGAATAACATCATATCCTTTAAAGTGTTAGTAAGATGCATATTCATCAAGAAGAGGTAGAAAGCTAAGCAACCAGACTTTGGAACATACTGACCGATCTGGCATTCAAGAAGAACTTTGAAGATGATAGTGTTTTTATGTCTATCCATGATTATCACCTCACTTTATCCGTATTTATAAAGTATATAGATCAATCAATTCAAAGCTTAGCATTATCTAAATGAAATATGGTGGGAAGATAACTCAATGATAACTCCATCTTCAATTGTATGTTATATAGGAAAGCTATATTTCAAAAATTAGTGTCTATGCTCCTAAGCGTGTTATTCGTTTACTCGGTGCGAGTTTCGATAATTGACGGTTTAAAAATACTAATTAGCACTTAAAACAATGAATATAATCTATGCACAGGACGCATTCAGCGCTTCGTGTTCCAGATCAAAACATCAAGATATGGAGATACATGGATTTTCAGAAGTTTGTAAGTCTTTTAGATAAACAAGCTCTTTTCTTTAGAAAAGTGAAAATGTTGCAGGATAATTATGAAGGTACCTTACCTGTTTTTGCTAGATTGGTAAAAGCTAGCATGAGCAAACTCTTTTCGAATGGCAATGCTTACACCAATTACGTCGACGGCCTGCTTAAATTACTTAAAGCAACAACGCTGGTCAACACTTGGCATATGAACGAAGTTGAATCGGCAGCTATGTGGGATCTCTATTCTAACAATAATGCAGGTATAGCAATACAGTCTACCTACAAAAGGTTAAGCGAAAGTTTCGGGATTAACAAAAAGGATGATGTATGGATTAGTACTGTCAAATACATAGACTATAGCAAAGACTTGTTTGGATTCTCCGATATATTTGGAGCATTTACTTGTAAAAGATTATCATTTCAACACGAGAGGGAATTAAGAGCTTTCACGTCGTTGCTGGGACGTCAATTTATGGAAAGCCTTCTGGATCAGAGTAAAAGAATAACTCCTCTACCCATGACGCAAGAAATAACTCAAGCTGATCGAGAGGCTACTGGAAAATACATTCGTATTAGTTTGGATTCATTGATAGCACGAATATATCTGTCTCCATTATCAGAAGACTGGCATATTGATCTTGTAAAGTCTATATCTAGAAAACACGGTATCAACAAAAAAATTGTCAGGTCTGGGTTGTACTCTTTGTATTAACTATAGCATCAGCATTATAGTTATTATTCGCTATTGACATTGATGTGTTAGCCCTGTATCTTTGTTAGTGAA
Source organism: Thermoproteota archaeon (assembly GCA_046732115.1). Taxonomy (GTDB): domain Archaea; phylum Thermoproteota; class Nitrososphaeria; order Nitrososphaerales; family Nitrososphaeraceae; genus JAFAQB01. The sequence goes on along the minus strand of JBKPMK010000142.1, from coordinate 980 downwards.
TCCATTTTCACACTTGATAGTAGATGAAAATGCTTAGCTTTATCATTTTGCATATCGAATATAGAGATGTAAACAAACAAGATTGATGAAAGATAATGCATATTCTAAATTTAGTAGATAATAGAATATTTTATTAACAATCATTTGTTCAATGATAGATATAAAAATAGCACTGCGACTACAACTTACACATCATTGTCTTCTGAAAGAATAGTATCATTTTTACCTAGTTCAACAGAAATACTTTACGAAATTGGTGCAGGATCTCAAATAGTAGGCGTAACGCACGAATGTAAGTATCCTAACGATGCTAAAAGAAAGCCACAGGTAATAAATGCTTCATTTGATGCTAAAAAAATGAATAGTAAGGAGATAGATCAGAAAATTATAGAATTAATGCACTCTAACAGAGATATATATCTGATAAACGATGAGAAATTAAGGGAAGCAAAACCGGATCTTATCATTGCTCAAGGCATATGTGAAGTATGTGCTCCATTTGCAAAGGAAATCGATCGTGCATTTTCTATATTGGGCTACAGACCAGATATCCTTGTACTTGATCCTCTTGATCTAGATGATATTTTGACAAGCATAATGGATATAGCAGAACGAGTTAATAGGGTAACAGAAGGTCGTAAATTAGTGGTGTCATTGCAGAAGCGCATTGACAGAATAAGAATGAGGAGTGGGCAAAGAATTGTTGAAGAGGGCAAAAAGAAAAATTTCAATAAACCAAAAGTACTCTGTCTTGAATGGGTTGACCCCTTCTTTATTGCCGGTCATTGGGTTCCACAAATGGTAGAGATTGCAGGTGGTATTAATGGCCTGAGTTATGTCGGAGAGCCGTCACGTCGTATAAACATCGATGAGATAACAAATTTCAATCCAGATAAAATAATTCTTATGCCATGTGGTTTTGATATAGAAAGAACTGTAGAAGAAGCAAAGATACTAGAAGCTAATGATAAATGGAAATC
>JBKPMK010000141.1:0-5335 GCA_046732115.1 Thermoproteota archaeon | reverse complement strand
TTCGTTCTAATGAAAAAGATGTAGAACAATGTCGATTACTAGATGTCACAATTAGAAATGCAATGAGATTGCGAAAACTTACAGACGACATATTGGATGTTACAAGGATTGAGAGTCAATCGTTAGATCTCAATAAAGAGCGGCTCAATCTAAATGATTTAATAACAGATGATATAGATGATATAACGACGAACAAAGTCTCACTTAAGGCCGCAAATAGCAGTAACAATTTTAATACAATAAAATTACTACATAATCCTCAAGATGTTTTTGTAAATGCTGATAAAGGAAGAATAAGCCAAGTTATATCTAACCTATTAGATAATGCAATCAAATTCACTAAGGATAGAGAAGGTAGTATAATATCTATCATGATAGAAAAGAAAGAGAAAGAAGAACTTGACAACAATGCTCAGCAGGTTCTTGTAAGCATAAAAGACACAGGTCAAGGTATTGACCATGAAATATTGCCAAAACTATTTACAAAATTTGCTACTAAATCACAAACCGGGGGTACTGGCTTGGGATTATTCATATGCAAAGGTATTGTTGAAGCTCATGGTGGTAAAATATGGGCTGGGAATAATGCAGATGGAAAAGGTGCAATATTTTCATTCAGCTTGCCACTATCCAAACCATAGACAGTTATTATTGCTACATGACAAACATTGTTGATCCATAGATAATTCTTATCTAATCCTATGTTCTATATACTCAGTCGTTTAAGAGAATCCAAAATCATTAACTAGTGACGATGAGCAATATAAAAGGTCAAACGAATATGATGCAGACAAGGACCAGCTAGAAGAAGGGCAGGAAGAGGAAACTGCAGAAGTAGCAACTACAACAAACCAGGTTTTTAGAGGTTAAAAACATTTAGATCAAGGTTATGTAACCATACGCAGAGTATAATTAATGTCCACTCATACAATGAGACACAAGAATGGTTAAGGTACAACTAAAGATACTTAAAAGGTATAGATAGTTATTTTGATTTGCCAATGTTTAAAAATAATTTGAATTTGGGTTATCAGAATATTGTGCAACCCGTTAATCCGTTCCTACGGATTATTATTCTACACTATAGTATTGTTGAGTAATTCGGTTAACGGAGCACGGCGTTAATACAAACTTCACGAGTAAACACAATTACAATAACTCTGATCTCGGTACAACTTCTACTATTAGCTTCGATATCCATTGCTCCTGCACTTGGAAATGGATAATCTGATGATAATAACAGTAAGAGTATGAATAGGACTGTAAAGTCCATGTCGGAGACTGAATTTTTTACAATAATAATAGTCATACTTCATTGGGTACACGCTACGTTGACTTCAATATTGAACTCTAGTTAAAATACTCATATTTCAGATTCCTTATTAGTTGAAATTTGAGCTATATACTTATTTGATATGAGATATATACTGAACAACATTTCAAATGCAAGGAATACTTACCTCCGAAGAGCTTCAAAGATACTCTGAAAAGTTTCTTTGTGGCCTGTACATAATGGCTCATGGGAATGTGAATAATAGTGTGAAAGCTTTTGATGTCTTTTTCAAAAATGTCAGTTCAGCAGCATACGAGAGGCCATCATTTGGATATCAAGCAACAAATGAGATTGTCCAAAACCTATTACAAAAGGGGTTTATTGAAAGAGATATACTAGAATCTATTAAATTAACTCAGAAAGGTTTGGATAAATGTAAAGAAGATTGTCGTTAATGGTATATAATATCAGATCTATATTTATAGAACTAAAAAAAGAAGTCCGCCTCTTGTCATACACCGGCCGATCTGCTGTTACATTATTGAGAATTAAATCCTGTATTTTTCGTTGAAGCCATTCTAAGGCTTGTATTCTTATCATAAACATATCCTTACTAAGGAGATTATCTGATTTGTACATAGCAATTCTAAGTTGGTATCTTTTAACAAACCAGTCATTCGCTTTTAGACGAAGAGCAAAATTTTCTGAAGAGGTGTTCCCACGAAGTGTTAAATCCAATGGAAATCTATGATGTATCCTATGAAGTATCATTTATTAGGAAAGAGCGGGCTGAGAGTTTCTGAGCTCTGCCTTGGAGCTATGACATTTGGAGAAGAATGGGGATGGGGTGCATCCAAAGAAGAATGTCGTAAAATATTTAATGCATACGTAGATGCTGGTGGCAATTTTATCGATACTGCTAACAAATACACTGAAGGTACAAGTGAAAAATATATTGGAGAATTTATCGCCGATGATAGAGACAGGTTTGTTTTAGCAACCAAATACACATCAAATACAAGAAGAGGAGATCCTAATGCGGGTGGCAATCATCGTAAGAATATGATACAATCTTTAGAAGCAAGTTTGAGGAGATTAAACACAGATTATATAGATCTATATTGGGTTCATGCGTGGGATCCTCTAACTCCAATCGAAGAGATGATGCGTGCTCTAGATGATATGGTAAGGGTTGGCAAGATTTTATACATTGGTGTCTCCGATGCTCCAGCTTGGATAGTTTCACAAGCTAACACTCTTGCAAATCTAAAAGGCTGGACAGAATTTACCGGTTTACAGATTGAATATAGCCTAATTGAAAGAACTCCTGAGCGAGAATTGCTGCCCATGGCTGATGCATTGAACATTGGAGTAACAGCTTGGTCCCCATTGGGTGGAGGAGTTCTTACAGGTAAATATAACAAGAGCAATAGAGAAGAAGGACAACAGCAACAAAATACTTCATCATCAAATACGGTTGTAGCCCAAGAAGGTAATAGCAGATTACAAGTTCAAAATGAATTTGCAAATAGATTTCTTAACGATAGGAATATGTTAATTGCTCAAGAGGTTAGCAAGATTGCTAAAGAGATAGGATGTAGCGCAGCACAAGTTGCTTTGAATTGGGTTAGACAACAAAATATAATGTCGCCAGCTGGGAAAAACAAGATAATACCGATTATTGGAGCAAGAAAAGAAACCCAGATCAAGGATAATCTAGCTTGTCTAGAGTTTGAATTGACAAGTGAACAAATGCAAAGATTAAATGAAGTCAGCAAGATAGAATTAGGTTTTCCTCATGACTTTCTAAATTCCGAAATGATAAAGGATATCATTTATGGTGGCACGTATTCATTGATCCGCAATACTAATGCAGTAAGATAGCCATTTCCCATTATTGAATATTTTATCACGTCGAAGGTAATGTCATAATTCTATTAGCATCTATAATTCTCCAACCTCATACACAGGCTGATCTGTTGTTACATAATTTAGAATTATTTGACCTTGTACCAATTTTATAAATACCAAAGCATTCCGTTATTACTTGTACGTGTTCTCTCCAAATTTGGACTAAGAAGGCTTCTATTAGCATCCATCCATAAAGGTAAGCAGCCTCATAGGACTCTGCAATGAATAGAATACGCATTAAGAACCCATAAGATCTCTTTTTGTAAGTCCGGCCTTTGAGTATATGAATATACTCTTTTGAAGATTTTTATCAAAGTCTCAGGACGACCTACTTTGCGAGTATCATATGATATCCAGTCTTGAAAATCATTATCATTGTCGCTGTCACGAAGAAAAGCAAACATCATCCTTTCAGAAGGCCCCTTGGAGCGAACCAAGAAAATTTCATTAGCAGTATGATTTATCTTACCGTAACATAGGTCATTGTTTATCAGGGATTCACAACCGATTCCAAATGTCACACTAACAGCAAATATTGCATTGAGAAAATTCATAGCCTCATACTCATTCTTAGAAAAAGAACCAATGAAACCATCATCGGTTACTATAATTTTTTTGCCATCTGTAAATTCATAACTAATCACGACTCTTCGTCCTTTACGTGAGGTAGGCTTAAATTCTTCGTCACTAGTCGGAGCAAACTCGAATTCTGTTACATGCAGTACAGTTGGATAGAAAAAGGCACCTATGATATCCTCTGAATCATCTGTGAAGACCATACGGCTACTAATTATCTTGTTATGATAAAAAATTCTATCTTAAAAATTGACGTCTTAGATAACCATGTTAACTCAGATTAATAACCAATGGAGAAGGCTATGAGATGAACTCATCATCGTTGTCAGAGAAATCCAAATCTTTATTGCATTCTAAATATGAAATTCTAATTAAATATACACTCGTACCTTCAATTCCTCTTTCAATAATAGCAATCCTATCTATCAATCCCAATACTTGGGTAGCATCTGAAATTCACCATTTTTACATAGAGTTGTTTGCAGTAATACTTGCTGCAGTATTAGCATTCTATTACATAGCAAGAGCTCGCACATTAAATGATAAATTCAGTCTGTTTATAGGAATAGGATTCCTTACCAGTGCTTTGATTGATTTACTACATGTAATAGTAGCTTATGTTGCAATTGATAATCCTATTTTCCTAAAATACTTCATTCCTCAGACATGGTTTGCTGGAAGAATATTCCTAAGTGCAATGTTAGTTATAGCAATTGTAAAGTTCTCTTCTTTATCTTCTTCTGATTTTGAGGGAGAAGGAAGAAGAAGGAAGGAGGAAGAACATAAGCCAGGACGAATTAAGCTACGAAAAACTGTGATAGTTTATGTCTATTTTATACCTCTTGCAATACTTGCGGCAAGCATCGCCATAAGTTCGCTGTTCTTGGTTTTACCTGCTAGTGTAGTAGATGATTACTCTATACACAGGCCATATGAGATACCTGCGCTTGTATTATTTGTAATCGCATTATTTTATTTTTACAAAAATGAACTTTATAAGAGAAATGATGCCTTCTATAAAGGGCTACTAGGATATCTAATAGTTGACATTTTCGCTCAGATAATAATGTCTTACTCTGCGATATCATTTGACACAGCGCATAATGTAGCTCATGTTCTCAAAGATGCTGGTTATTTTATCAATATCATAGCATTAGCATTATCAAGTATTGAATATAATGCAAGGTTAAGAGATATAAATCAAAGATTGAAGGAAAGCAATGAGAGATTAAGTGAAAGAGAAGAATTAATCCGTGTTCAATATGAAAAGCTAAAAGAATCAGATAACATGAAAAATGAATTTATCAATGTGGCAGCGCATGAATTGCGAACGCCTATACAACCTATTCTTAGCTTGACTGAATCTATTCGCTCCAAAATAAAAGAACCACAGCAACAGGAGTTACTAGATATCACCATCAGAAATGCAAAAAGGCTGCAACGCCTCACAGAAGATATACTTGATGTAACAAAGATAGAAAGTCACTCCTTGAATTTAAAGAAAGAGTCGTTTAATCTAAATGATGTTATAACAAATGTTATGGAAGATATAGTAGCAAACATTGCTCAGAAAAG
>JBKPMK010000140.1:0-5317 GCA_046732115.1 Thermoproteota archaeon | reverse complement strand
GGAAAAGTTAAACAGAATGTTAAGGTTAAGGTTGAGCAAGTAGGAAATAGGTTTGCTACAGCTACACTTGTGGCATAATCAAGCTATAGAATAATTCACCTTTCAACAGAAGCATGGTTAATGAAATGTCGTAGTTTTTATCTCGAATCATTTTTATCAATATTGACTTGTTGAGCTCTAATTAATAATCTCTAATGTTTGTCTATCTTACCTTTACCAGGCCTATTAAGATAGTTTTTACAACAATCATCTGAACAAAACCATAGAAGTCCCCTAATAGAGCTAGAATATCGTACTCCCTCAGATAGATCGTTGAACTCTTTATTACACGAATTGCAAGGTACGTACATTATTTTATCAATATTTGTTTCAGCAATATCTGCTATAAACCTTCTATATAGAATGGTGTCGATAATTATATCGATAATTAATGGCTCAAGGGTTGCGGATTTGCATAAAGTGCGGAGTAGTTTTCCACCTTAAATTTAGGCCAAACAAAGACTGTCCACTTTGTCACAGCGGAGAGCATATGCAAATGGAATTGGCCATTCCTTAAGATCTCGGAATACAATTGATCATATATATATATCCTTGACAAGCTATTGATATAGAAGATCTACTATATAAAATCATGATTATTATGAAGCGATCAATTCTAACTGACAACAATTCCCAATCTCAAGGTGTTTCTAACCAATAATGACATTGTGTCAAAGATGTACTAAAAATGAAGAATATCATACATGTTCGGCATGTAATCAGCATTTGTGTATGAGCTGCTTTAACGTAGTTCATTTTGGCATAAATGCTCCCAGAGCTGGCAGTTCTATGGTATATAACAAATGCGTTTTCTGTGGTGAGATATATGCCACCAAGGTAAAAGGTTGCGTTTGTGGAAAATGTACAGTTATACTTGGCTGGACTTCGGGTATGAACTATCTCGCTGCTGTAAATAGAGTATCTGAGTTAATAAAGACAAATAAACTTGATTCAAGGTTAAGAAATGAAAGTTATTGTAAGACCAACTTTGGTACTCATGCCACTCAAGTAATAATGGATGCAGTTGATAGTTCAAAAAGATAGTAGAATATGAGCAGTATGTGTCATTGCTATTACTAGTGCACTAATTTAGAAGATAATGATGACGGTAGAAATACAATAACTACTTTTGTATCTCATATCTACTACACTAGTTTGTCCTTAGGAGAGAATCTCCTAAAATCTTATTTTTAACAACTTTTGGAGTCTCTTACTGAATTGTGAATTGTATATAGCCAGATAACACCTTAGAGGCTAAAGCCTATCCTAGTTAGTTGCTATTTCTATAGTCTTTCCGTGGCGCTCAACTAACTTTTGCTTTTGCTTATCTGTGAATCTATCAAAGTCCTTTTTATGATAGATGCAAAATCCTTTCATTGGCATGTAAAATTTTAATTGACAAGATTATTGCACATAGACTTGTAACAATACGCACCCATGTCAGCTAGAACTGAAAGGCAACTTTTTCCCCGTTGCATACAATATTTAGCTAAACCACTCCTAACCTCCATACAGGATGGATTATCAAAATACTCCTTTACCGAATCAACAACTAAAAGTAAATCTTGCTCTTCGCGCTTGAGCACTTCATACCATCATTATATTTTTCAGCAAGCGTTTGTATAACAGATTCAGTAGTTTCATAAAATGGATTGATCTGCACGACACCGTTGTTCTCTTCAATTTGCTTATGAGTATAGTTGGAATAAAGATCGCGTAACGTAACTGAATTTGGATAAATTATCATGTAGTGAGCACCACATTCAGCCTCATGTAGCTCTTCTATAGCCTCGCTAACATCGCAGGATGTTATTATGTCCCCTGTGCTTCTAGTCGTTTTTCTATTCGCCCCACAGCTATGGCATAACTCTTATAATAATAAGCATTATAAAAATATGCCAGGGATGTGAGTCGGTCGAGCATCCTCTATGTAGTTTTATCTTCGATAGAGAATAAGCTAGTTGGCTGACTGCATATACAGTCTGATTTAATTAATCTTCCATGGATATTTTAAATGCAACAGAATTGTCCGTATTATCAAAGCTATATTTTCTCACTTTGAAGTCTTCAAAAACATATCTAAAAAGCCTTTCAAAATACAGGGACCATCTTTTGCCCATATCATGCTGTATTACAAATATCTGTGTGCGATTATCTGTGCTATCACGTCTATATGGAAACCCCGATACTCTTATCCATGATTCAATTGTATCTAAGAATGACGGTAAAGTATACTCCTTTCTAAGCAAAAGAGTCATATCTTTAATTTCGTTTTTTGCGATGTATTTTGATAACTCTTCTACTTCTTGCTCGCCAAGTCCCTCCATAAGCCTTACCAGCAAAGCCTTGGGAAATGAGACCATACCAGCCTTTGAGGCATAGGTGTCATACTCCACATGGGATTGAAATATTTGGCTTGCTAATGTGTTAAGACTAATTCTTTTCTGATCAGACTCATTCCTTAATTGATCAAGTATTTTATTGTCAAACCTAAGCGTAACGTTGCCACTTGAATTTTTTTTTGCAGTTCTTGCAGTCTGCATCTTGATAGATATTTCGCTGTGTATATATTAATTTTGCGTGCATTGCAATCAAATGATTGCAATATAGGATTACTACTGCAATGCAGGCCATATCTGGTTTCTCCTTTTATTATGATGCAACAACAATGTTCGCTTGCATTAAATTCCTCAAATATAAAAAGGTCGATGTTGGCCTTATTATTAGAACAATAGAGATGCCTATGGTAAGAAGAGGGAGCCTACCAATCAAATGATAATACAGGTAGTGGACGATGAATTTGATTTAGTCAACCTTATCAAATTGTATCTCCGAGAAATCGGTCTTAATGCGGTTGGATTTACTGACTCTTCATTAGCCTTCGAACATTTCAGGATTAATTCCAAATATTGTATGCTGGTTATTTCGGATATTAGGATGCCTGGCATGAATGGCTTTGAATTTGTAAGGAAAATAAGAGAGATAAATCCTGCAGTCAAGGTTCTGCTGATGTCAGCTTTTGAGGTTAATAGTGCTGAATTATCAATGGGTCTAGGAGATGCCAAGATAGATGGATTTATCCAAAAGCCTGTGTCTATGGCTGAATTGAATAATGTGGTCCGAAAACAATTGGAGATAAAGACGTTATCTTCGTAGAGCGACTTATTCTATCAGTAGCGAGTTCGAGCCCTAAACTCGTGTCAAATTTTTCACAACCCTTTCTGCCCATGTAGATCTTGTCTATTTATTTAGGCAAGCTATAGTAATTCCAATGATTTATACCGACAATGACTCGTTGTTGAGAGAATATGTGCTATGCACCCAAATTAACTTCGAGTGCTATGATTACTGAAGTGATGATGTGAAAGAGATAAAAAATTGTGTTCTTTAATATGACAGCGTATTATTGTAGATAATGTTCCAAGAAACGGCTACAAATACTCTGCAATAATAAGAATCTATGGTACCGATAGCCACGGGACGTTTGCGTTAATCTTTTATAGCTACAAATTGGTTAATAGTTTTTGGATTGACTATACATGCGCCATGTACAGGAGTCTGTGTGTCGTTTTCTCCATTAAGTATAAGAATGCTGGTATTTTGGAGGAACTTTGCTAATAGTATTTAGGTTAGGCTCCAAAGCAAGGAATGATTCTGAATACGTAGGACAACCCTCTAGATTTATGCACTTGTCTGGGGTTGTGTTTGCTGCAGCTGCTACCCTTCCAATTCCAATTTCTTATCTAAAGAATAAAGGATTATTTCATATTGATCTCCAGTCAAATATTATCATGGATATGTATGGAAGAATGGGATCCAGCAATTAATGATTTTGTATTTAGATGTAAAAGCTGCTGGCGAACAAATAAGGATGTCAAAATTATCCGTACATAACGTGAAAAATACTATTGTCAGGATTGTTTGAATATATATGATCTATGCCATAGCTAAAACGGACACGAGAGCAGTAATAAATGGAAATCGTTCGCGAAGCTAGCGTTAAAACTAACGGTAATAATATTGTATAAGAACTTTGATAATCTGTGATTTGTTTTCAACTAATCCAGCAACTATAGGGGATTTCAGCCTGGGTTTTATCAGCTACCTACTGCACCCGATATATCAAAAGAAGAATAGTGAAACCAACAACAAGAAGAGGATAAATTACATGAACGTTATGACAGAAGAACTCTCGTCAAACCATCAGACAGAAAATGGGAAATTCCCTGATCTAATAGACAACACAATTTCAGGGGACATCTATAATTTGTTAGTCATATGGAATTGGAATTGGAATGGACGCACATATTAGGTGCTATATACGTATTCCATGGATGACCAGATATCTGACACGAATGGTATTGTATTGTATTGAAGGCGGCAGGATCAAACAGTAGTGTATGTAGTGTAGATAAAAATAATTATGTGATTGGTCATGTGCTATTTGTTTTCTGTTGTTGTCTTTGCGGTAATCAGTTTTGGTAATATATGGGTAATCAATGATAAGGATTCATATTAAAGACAGATAAATCATAGATTATTAAGTAATATACATGATTTATGCAAAGATTAGCATAAGGCTTAACTGATTAAGCCCAGGTTGTTATATGTCAAAAGCGGAAAATAAAAAAATGCTACAAATATACTTAGCAGCAATAGCAATTTTCAGCACACTTGTTGGTATTATATCGATAGGAGCGATGGTCGTATATGCCACCAATGACCAAAATAACAATGGTGATAGCCCACAGAATAGAGCTTGTTATAATGCAGGGTTGGCAGATGGGCAAAAAAATAGTCCATATAGTCAAACTATGCTGAATCAGTGTGGAGTTAACGGCCATGCGTACTACCAAGGATTCATATCAGGTTGTATAACAGGACAAGGAAAAGACTTCTTTTCATGTCAGAGTTTGACTAATGCACCAATTGGTGGTGGCAGCGGCAGCAATGTTGATGGTGGTGGTGGTAGTGCTAATACTAACGGAGGCGGTGGCGGGCAATAGCAACTTCGAAATATTGTTAGTATAATTCAAGAATCCATTTTCTTGCTACTCAATTTTCGTAGAGCGTCTAATCATTATTCCACAGATAATAGATATCTGACGCCGGATTATCTCGGCTCCATATCTGCAAGTGTTATAGAGTCTATAAAAGAAATTCTACATCTATAGTCTTAACTCGTCTGGTTGAAGCAAATTAGTAGATAGGGGTAATCGATGCATTACAAATATGCCACAGAATTTTACTTTTCACTTTTAATTCTTCTGCTGCTGTA
>JBKPMK010000139.1:0-22699 GCA_046732115.1 Thermoproteota archaeon | reverse complement strand
AAGCCATCTCTCAGCTGACGCTCCAATTCCATGCAGCAGAACCAGAAATCTGTAATTATCCGAGGTATGAGTTATATCGTCATAATCAAGATATCTTATGCTATAACCGTTGATATACATCATTTTCTGCCTAAGAGATCGCTCGAGGAACAAATCTGCTACGCCTATAGTAATAGTTCTTTTTAATTTAATGTGTACTATTTAAGATTTAAATAGAAGATGTCTCTAAATGAATATCTAATTTAATATATCTAGATAGACTAGTCAACAACTCACACATGTGGTAAATCTGTTCTTCTTTTGCCCAGTTATTTGCAATAAAACGCATAAAACAAGCAGGCAGCCGTATTGATTGATTGAAGGCACTATTTTCTTCTACATATAAATAATATACCACATATAACAATAATAAAATGATATATTGACTCAAGTAAAAGGTGTTTCGATTTTCTTCCCTCAAAATGAAATACCGATGGGCCATGACATTCATGGCATAATAAATGTCTACTATCTTGGACGATTTGATAGTATAGTAATTAATTCGCAGATAGAGAATTCAAACGACATTCTCAGATTTATCTCCCTGAACGAAAGAAGAATTAACTACCCGTACGGAAGACTTGCCATATTGAAAGATGATATCGGAACGACAAAGACTTTAGAATTTATAGCCAATACAACGCATACTCCAAGTGATAAATACTCAAATGTTAAATTTCGCGTCGCAATTATACAAGAACACAAAGAAGTTGCTTACGATGTGAATTATATAAAAATAATTAAATAGATTACTTTATGTACAAGCTCTAAACGTACCAGGTGACTTGTATAAAATGTGCACTATTAAGACTAAAACTTCTCGTTTGCAACTTTTACTACAGCCTGCATCCAGGGATGTGGTTCACAATGATAATGATATTCCCCCTGGACTGTAAAGGTAAATTCATATGTTTGTTGAGGTGGGATCAATCCACTCTTTGCGATCGAATTAAATGGACCACTGATCTTATCTTTATAATCCGTATCTGATGTAACAGAGTGAGCAACGGAATCGGTATTTTTCCATACAAATTTGTTTGACAGACCTAATGCACCGTCAGCTTCTTTTGGTGTAAAGTTTTTTGTCTGGGAGGGAGAAGACGAACCTGGTACAATTACGATATTAGTGGTCTGAGGTGGATTTAATATTTCTGCTGAAACTTGAGGTTTCGCATTTGCTTGTGGAACATAAACAAATTGATAGTATCCTAAACTAACAGATACTGCAATTATAAATGTGATAATGCTGATACCAGCAGCATGGTTATCCAGAACTTAGCCCTCCAGTTATCTTTAATTTAATTTTTCACATATAAAGTTTATTTGTCATCACGGTGTCTTTAAGCCTGAAAGTATATTGATATTATATGGCATATTAGTAATTTTCTTGAATAGGGAGCATTGTTATTGTCGTGAATCTCCCTCTTTTATGGCAGATGATATGTTCTGTGTATTCGTAGCTTTTGTTTCAGCAGTTGTCGAGGATCCGCTACTTGGTCTAGATTGAGTTGTTTGGCTTGAAGATTGAGCCGCTGTAGTCTTTTGTACAGGTGGGGCAGATAATGGTCTTTCCGTGGTTGAGGCCACAGGTGTAGGTTTTGGAGGAAGCGGAGATGGTTTTGCAGTTGCTGGAGGAATTGTGGGTCTTGCCTGGGGTGGTGGTGCCTTTGCCAAGCTTCTACCATGCCTATAAATATGAAACATACCTGCAAAGACTAACATTATGATGCCGATTATAAACAGTGACAGGTTCTTCATTCCATTAAGTACGGCGTAATATGCTGAAATATTCAAATAAACTTGAAAGGCCAACAATGCTATAAATATAATATAAATCCATTTTTGCGATAGATTTATTGAACTCTTGCCACTCGGTTTCTTTGGTTTGAGTTTTGCATTAGCTTCTGCATTCTTGGCAAGCTTTATCATCATGTAAGTAAATCCAAAGGAAAGTGGAACTAGGAGCAACATTACAAGATAGAAGAATATCGGGTCAATTACAAGTCTTTCTAGCAGAGCTTTTTTAATGTCAGGATCAATGTAAAATCCCCAATAAGTAGTAACCATAATTTGGGCAATACTTGTTATGCCTATTGCTGTAATTATTGGTCTGTCCTTCCACGAAAATTTCTTGTACCTATCTACAAAAGGTATTACTAACAATGCGAATATGAAAAGTCCTGGCCATGCTACACCTGTTACAAATTTATCAAACATAGTTCTCAGGAATGCGTAAAGACCGGTCAGATACCATTCTGGTACTGTAATACCTGGCGGCGTTGCAGGATCGAATCTTGTTCCAAGATCCACTGGAAACACCCCACCAGTTAGCATAATAGCGCCCGAAATTGCCATGACCATAGGTACATCAAATACAAGGAATCTCGGAAAATGAACTACCATCAGTCCTAACAAAAAGATGGGAAGGAAGAATACGTGGAAAGCATAGAATCTCAAGACGAAATCATGAAAGCCACCTCCAAAAAATGCGTCCCGCATCTGAGGACCGAGAATAGGTATCGAGTTAGTTAAAGAGGCTGCAATAGAAATAGCCAACTCTGCTCGTTCACTAAAGATTATATCATAGCCTGTAAATGCCTCCAAGATTGTCAGGACACCTAGAAGAATTCCAGTAACCCAAAGAATTTCATTTCTGATCTTGTATCTGCCACTAAAATACTGATAGTACATGTGAAGAAGAGCCAACATTACCATGGCATTTGATGCATGATAGTGGATATTACGAATATGAAATCCGTACGGAATTACATCATTTATAGTCTGAACGCTTTTCCATGCCCTATCCAGCTCGGGTTCATAAAAAAGCATTAGCAATGCACCAGTGATGCCTAAAATAATGAACATAACGAATGTAAGCATACCTAGGAAACCGAGGGGACTTACGAATCTGCCAGGAATAGTAAATTTTAAACCCATAAAGATGGTACGCTCTACCCCGGCGTAAATCCACCTGAGAAACCTTACTAGGCTGTTTTCACTTTCTAAGGAAACGACCATATCCCACTACCCCATTCCCATTCGGACTCCAGTTTGGAGGCTTTATCCATACACTCCCATCGTTATCTACTTCTAGGTCAAGTCTTGCGAGGACATTAGATGGAGGTGCCTGTAATGATGCTGGACCAGCAAAGGCTTGGCCTGTAAGAGGATCATACATACTACCATGACATGGACATTCTCCTCTTTTTCTGCCTGGGTCAGGCCAGTATTTCCACAGACACCAAAGATGCAAGCATACCATGCTGTACATTCGAAAGGCTGATACATCATTTTTGCTTCCACCCAACTCCTCGGGTAATCTTATAAATTGCCATATTCTGAACGATTCTTTATTCAAAACTGGATCATCGGTTTTTGGATAAATAACAGATTCTGAACTATTAACTGGAAATGTCTTAACATTAGCTTGGGCACCATTGGGCAGCTCTACCTTAGCTCTTGCAGAGATACTGCTCGTGGGATTAGGCAAGAATTTACCCCAATCTACAAATGGTACAAAAGTCATAACAGTACCTGCAGCCGCCATTAGCTTCAGAAAGTCACGCCGCGATACCTTACCTCCACGATTTGGAGGGGTTTGCTGCGTCATAATGAAAAGGAAGGGTCAGAAGATATCTATAAACCTTATCTTTTTTTAATTTTGCCATGACATTTTTACATGCCTCTGCATGTGAAACTCAACGTACAAGGTCTAAATTATATTATGGAATTATATGCACTGTTAAACAACACAATTGATGTGATTATGAACTACTTTGATAACCGAATTCTTGCAATCCCGTTTAATATATGAATATATGTAATTTTTGGACTAATGACAGTATCAGGCAGTTTTACTAGCAAATTATACTTACGCGATCCATTTGCTACAATCCGTACGTTTCCACTATCGGGTTCATAATTAGCATGTATATCAGATGAATTTGAGACACCACGAATGTCTGCAATGATCTCGTAGAAGTCTGGGCCTTCTATAACCTCTGGCGCAACATGAGTGGCAGCATCCTCTACACGTGGTCTTTCTTTTCTAAGTACTCGACTTTTCTTCAAAGATGAGAGACCTACTCCATAGCGAGATGATAAAAGTTTCCATGCATAACCAGTTGCCATTCCGACCACGAATCCGCCAATATGAGCTAGATAAGCTACGCCACCTCCAGCAGGTCCAATGAGTGCAAAGATAATTTGTAAAATGAACCAGAATGGGATAAATGCCAAAGCAGGTATACGAACAGTGGTAATAAAAAAAGCCATGATAATAGTGAAAATTTTCGCTCTAGGGAACATTACTAAATATGCACCTAATACTCCAGAAATAGCTCCTGACGCACCAACTGCAGGTATTACCCCGCCTCCAGTATTGACTGCATATATGCTGTGAACTAAGCTGGCCAGTATTCCCCAACTGAAATAAATTAATAAATATTTGACGCGACCGAATCTGTCTTCAATATTGTCCCCAAATACAAACAAAAAAACCATATTCCCAGCAATATGCGCTATGCCACCATGTATGAACATTGATGTTACGGCGGAAATCCAATCACCAGCTAAAAAGAACATCGGAATAACACCATAAGTTGAAAAAATCTCGGTTACTGCTTGTTCGTTAGTGAAAAAAGCACTAACCATTATTTCCCAGACGAAAATTATAATGTTAATTGCGATTAAACTATAGTTAACATATGGTCTGCCATGAATACGCTCTGTATCATCATGGATAGGAAACATATTATTTATTCTTATTGGGTGAGAAACATATTACATAAGTCTTGTCATTAATTAAATGCTATCACTATTAGCCACATATATTCATCCAGGAGAATTTTTTGTCCTCTCTGGTTTCGGTATGCATATTCTAGTCACACTTCTGCATTCAACTAAATTCACTTTTCTGGAGATGGAATAATCATAATGGTTGGAAATATAGTTGGTACAGCCGTAAAACTTTTTATTTATACTACACAAGGCCCACTATTATTAGAAGAAAATTTGACATTATTGATACCTCTATAGCGGCGCTAGTCATTGATCGAATTGAGAGACGCAATTTTTCATTCCATCACAATCATTGTTAGGGTTGATTTAACTCCATTTAGCTTTCTTAATTTCCACGTAATAGTTTCCTTCACCCTTTCCATTGTATCTGACTCAACCTGGGCCACTATATCATAAACGCCATAAACCTGATACACTTCTTTTACGCCGTCTAGTCTTTTCAGCTCGCCTACAATTGCATCTTCACTTCCAAGCTCAGCATTCATCAATACAAAGGCTTTTGGCATATGACTTAATAAAAAATCTGATATAAAAAGATGATGCGATACCAAATACGTAATAATAACAATAGGATATAAGAAGATAGATTATGATCTTTAGTGTACCGAGTTCTCGGTTTTGAGTTACATATTTTTAGATAGATAGAACAATTCTGTTGCATGTAATCATTGTGTTAAAAATTTGCAGTGGGCATAGGCGTTTAATTTTTTGCTGCACATACGATTCTTAATCCTTAAACATACGATTGTAGATATGTTAACCAGTTTTTGCTCTGCTCTAACAAGAGGATCTTTGATCTAGAGGATGTGTTCTATAGCTTTTTGTATATCTCCTGCGTCTATTACATCTCCCGCAATCATCGCCTCAAGCAATCTTAGAACTATTAGTTCTCCAGTGGCTCCAGCGATTGTTTGCGGTATTACAACACACACATCATCTACTATCACAGTCACTTCGTTATCGCGAGAACCGCTCCAGTCTTTTGGTATGCCTATGTAGTAATATGCCGAGTCTGACTTAGTAAGATTTTGATACAGGATTTGAACCATTAGTATGATTATTCTTAGTTACTTAAATCCTTAATCCTTAAATGTGATATATTGTGGATACACATCGAAGAAATTATGATGGAAATGAAACAATATCACATATATATGAAATGCAAACAAATGATACCCAATATCAAGCCCTATATACAATAGCTTAATTTAAAAACCCATATTTTAACTTCATTTTAAACTTCAGGCTTAAGTTTAGCCTCATCAAATGGTTCAGCCTCTTCCCACATGTATTCATAAAAATCCTCGCACCAATAGTGAAATTCTACATCTTCGCTGTAAAACATTACATTTAAGTCCGGTTCACCTTTTAGATTGGGAAACATCACACACGACTGCTCTTCGTTAAAAATTGTCATTATCTGCACTTCGTTGAGCATTCGTCTCTCCACCAGTCCTTTAGAAATTAGATTGCGCCAGCCAATTTTGTGCAGTATTTGACTTCGTCCTTTTGGTATAATCGCATTACTGGAAAATATATAAGAAAATCTGACTCCATTCTGTACCCTACTGCCTATTGTTTCTATAAGATCAAGAGGTACTTGTGACATAATTTCTTTAATGTATTTATCAGAATTGTTGTAAAGCATTTTCCAGCGCTGCAGTATTGCCATCACGCCATGGACAACTTCACAATTATGAAGGGCACCTATCCGTTGTATGAATTTCAGAGGCAGTTTGTCTAAGCTGTGTTCCAGAAAGTATGTCCTCTGATCAAATAGAAAGTCATAGCTCGGGATCAGCGAAACAATTATCTTACCATACGGTGTCAGTATTAATTCGCCTTCACTATCCTTTGACACTAAGCCTGAGTCTGTCAAGCGTAGTATGTTTCTGTGAGCTTCCTGCAATGTTGCGTCAAGCTCTGTTGCAATTTGGGAAAGTCGGTACTGTTTTTGGCTTAGTTTCATTAACATTGATAGTCTAAGATCACCGGCGAGTTCGAAGAAGAGGGAGCCAGCTCCTTCTTCAGGCTGTCCTGACATTGAGTTGACATTTTACTTTCTTAAATTTAAACTTGTTAATCAAGATTTAAGATAAGGTTACGGAATTTTTGGAGAAAACAAGCAGTACAAGTATTCTGAAGTTTAGGTATCGAACAAAAAGCCATTTATTATAGGTATAGATGTTTGTATTGTGCTTAAAGTATAATATCTTTAGCTTAAATTGCATTCACATACATATTCCGAGAAAG
Source organism: Thermoproteota archaeon (assembly GCA_046732115.1). Classification (GTDB taxonomy): domain Archaea; phylum Thermoproteota; class Nitrososphaeria; order Nitrososphaerales; family Nitrososphaeraceae; genus JAFAQB01. The sequence goes on along the minus strand of JBKPMK010000139.1, from coordinate 15,607 downwards.
CTGAAGCCTCAGGCAAGAGCCTTCGTTGTTGTTATTATTGTTATTATTGTTATATAAGATACTATATATTTGTAGAATGTATTTAGCATTTCACTTTTAGCCATGCTTTATCGAGTTTGTAGTACTGATGAGATAAACAATAACTCTGTGGCAGTTTTTACAATCAAACATATTGATATCCTAGTAGGACGAAGACACGGAAAATTATTCGCATGTAATAATTCTTGTCCTCATAGAGGTGCATCCCTTTCCAAAGGTGAATTCAGTAATGATAACATCATTTGTTATATGCATGGATATGAATATAATGTTTTTACTGGAAAATTGGAACATATGAGATCATGGAAAAAAGAAGAAGCATGGATGGAACAAAGTGCTGAATGGAGGAAGTCAGGCGACTTGGTTTTGTATAGGGTAATAGAGAAAGGTAAAGACGTATACATCGAGATAAATTAATTAAATCAACAGAGTATGTAAATCAAATTTTTTAATATATGTTGTGTGGCTGCAGAACGATCAGATTTGATTGTTGATCGTAATCAGACATACACTTGTGATAGAACTGCAACCTGAAGATTTTTTGTTATTGTTGATAAGTTGATATGCATGGGTGCTACTATATTTTCGTTGCATAATCCAAATAGGTATTCATATCGCATAATCCAAAATAACGAACTCCGTTAGCTGATGACTATGAGGTGATATTTTGAAATTTGCACTGTAGTTTGATCATGTACTTTACAGGCTTTTTTTGACCATTCACAAATAATAAAACTCATCACCACTATTATTCTGGTACAGAGTCACAAACTAATCTCCCATCACTGATCTTTATGAAAAGGAATCGGTTATCCTTGAAAATCAGTGTAATCTCATCCTTGCTCTCCTCTATGTCTAGAAGCTCCTGACCTTTTATTCCATCAAACTTTGCCATGCCTAAGGTGTTGTTCAATAGGCTATTTAGCGTATACTGATATTTATTGGACGAATTAGACAAAACTTTTGCATTGTCACCATTTAATGCCACGACATCTCTAAATTGCCACTTGTTTTGTTCTGAAAAATTCAGAATCCAGTAAAGTAATTAACTAAGACAAATAGCCACAGACAGCCTTCTATAGAGAAGGTTTTTTAATGTTCTTCTGTGGACGTATAACCTGTAAGGCAAGCTCATAAACAGAAGGCTTGTGGTACCTATTGCTAGAACTTGTCGCTTCATTATCTAGGGTAATATATGCATCAATCCATTGTTTTTTGTCTTAGAGCAGAGCTCAGTATTACACATGTTATTTCATTTTCTACAGGTTACTTCTATTACATTTGACTTTGCGGCAATTACCATGGGTTCGGTGTACGTATGCTTGCCCCACGTTACTTCAACGTCAGCAAATAGTTTATGAACTCCGGAATCTAGGTTTTCTACATTCAATTCGATTATTTTATTAACATCGAACAGGAACGACCTCGCTTCTTCAACTGTCTTTGGATAAATCAACATGTCATCTTTAATTACTGAAATCCATATTCTATTAGTGATCTCTGGACTTCGAGTCCAAAACATTATAGCTTTCCTCACAAATTTGATTGGAACTATTACTTTTCTACCCGACTTTAAGTCAACCTTTATTATCATCCGAAATGCATTGTCATGTCTATCATATGCTCTTTCCCAACTTTTTGGGTTAATAGCTTCCCTAATATCTCCAATTATCTTGAAGCCTAGGCTTAATGTGAGAACTTCACCTATTCTTACTTCATCCAGGGATCTGCTCAATACAGCATCTGTGATCATACTATGGCCTTGTGTCAACAATATTGCTCACATGGTATCATTTATATCCTCAATAAGTAGTTGTCTGTATAATGCTTGCAGAGATTACAGATTTTAATCAAAATGAACTCGAATTAAAACTTCAGGAGGAAGATATCTCAATTATGTACATTATACAACATGAGCTTCTAAAAGAGCGAAATGTTGAATTCGCAGGTGTAACGCTTAAGCACCCGCTAATTAGAGACTATACTCTGCGGATCGTAACGAAGAAGGGTAGTCCGATCGAGTCAATACGAGATGTGTCTATTACCACATCAAATTATCTCAAGGAGATAGCAAGCACATTAAAGACAAATTTGAAAAAATAAGAGGTAAAGTTATTTTTGAAGTTCTGTCCAAAATGCGAAACACGGATGAAGCCAAGGATTGAACAAGGCATTGTATTATGTCCAAAATGTGGTTTCACTGCAGACAAAGAGGAACAGGGATCATTGTCTAGGCAAGTTTCATCCTTGCAGCAAAGTATTTCCAGAAGTTCCCTTAAAGTTATGGATACGGACAAGAGTCCTGATGCACTGCCTACAACAACAATTGAATGTCCTAAATGTGGAAACAATACTGCATTCTGGTGGATGCTACAAACAAGATCTGCAGACGAAGCAACCACACAATTTTATCGTTGTACTAAATGTATGCATACATGGAGGAATTACTCTTAGCATACGATCTAATGCTTCAAATCCAGATTAGATTTGTAGTGGTTTAATTTCATTTTAGACATTACCTCTTTTATTTTGAGTGAGGGTTCAAGATTATGGTAACGTAATTATTTAAAATTAGGAGCAGACTAATATTAGATATAGTTTATGACTTGATTAAGAGAACAGCAATGTTAAAATCTGTAAGTCGACAGCCCCATAGTTGAATTACATTGGTGTTCGTGGCTAAGACAAACTCCCCTGATGAATGGAAAGCTGTAACATCAGCAATCTCTACCCTGATAGACGAGGCGACATTTGAAGCTACAGTTGAGGGAATATCTTTTAGAGGTATGGATCCTTCGCACGTAGCGCTCATTGATATTCACTGGCCGAATTCTGCATTTGAACAATATGACTGTGACACAGCAGTAAAATTTGGAGTAAGAGTTGATGAATTTTCAAAGTTGATGAGGCGAGCCGAAAAGAGGGATACGATCCAAGTTAACGTAGGAGATGACAGCATGCTAGTTGTCAGGATTTCAAATAATAATTATGTCAAGGAATATAAAGTAAGGCTAATTGAGACCTCTGCAATGTCTACACCTTTACCAAAATTGAATTTCAATTGTAAAGTTGTGTTGGCTACTAGTGCATTTGACAAGGTTCTTTCAGACATTCAAGTAATTTCTGAATACCTTTCAGTTGAATCTAAAAATAAATACATTGAATTTTCAGGAAAAGGAGATTCAGGTGAAGTTCATATAACTCTAGAATCTGGAAGTGAAGGGCTAGAGGAGGTAAGCATACAGGAAGATAGCAAGGCGACATATAGCCTGGATTATCTTTCGAAGATTACCAAAGCTGTTATATCCGCTGGAGGATCTGTTGCTTTAGAATATTCGAGCAAGATGCCTCTTAGGCTAGAATTCAGAGTGGCTAACATGGGTAGAATACACTTTTATCTTGCACCAAGAGTGCAAGACTAGAAGCCTATTAATCGAAGGACAAGGCAAGATTGATTGATCGTCTATGCGTTTAGTAATGAAATTTGGCGGCACAGCAATAAATTCTGCTGACAAAGTTAGGCACATTGCTAGTCTTATAAAATCTCAAAAGGAAAAAGGGAACAACGAAATTGTAGGAGTTATTTCCGCTGCGCGAGGTATGACTGATAAAATATCATCTATTCCTGTCAATATAAAGACAAGCGACAAACAGTTTATTGCAGATTTCCTAAATAATACAAGATATATCCATATTAATATCATAGATAATGCGATTAAAAATGAGAAGCTAAAAAATGAAGCACGTTCCGTTTTAAGTGCACTGATCAAGGAATTAGAAGATATACTTACCGGCATCCTTCTGCTAGGCGAGATTACGCCTAAGTCACTAGACTACTTGATGTCATTTGGCGAGCGGCTCTCCACTCCCATAGTTTCGTTTGCATTACGCGACATAGGATCGTTATCTGAATATTTAACTGGTAAAGAAGCAGGAATCCTGACTGATTCTAATTATGGTGAAGCACGTCCATTAATGGATACTACGAGACTTAGAGTAGTTCATAAAATAGAGCCATTGCTCAGTTCCAATGTTATACCTCTCGTGACTGGATTCATTGGTGCCGACCAGAATGGTAATACTACAACTATCGGCAGAGGAGGTTCAGATTATACTGCTACTATAATTGCGTCAAGCATAGATGCTGATGAGGTCTGGTTTTTAGGTGATGTTGATGGATTAATGACTGCGGATCCTAAAATTGTAAGTGAAGCCAAAGTATTAAGAGAAGTTTCTTTTGCGGAGGCAATGGAAATGGCTTTATTTGGTGCAAAGTATATGCACCCACGCGCTTTAGAACCAGTAATGGATACGAAAATACCAGTTCGGATACGAAATGCATTCAATGTAGACCATCAAGGAACATTAATTTCTCAGAATGTGACCAAGTCATCTCAAAAGACAATTAAATCAATTAGTGCTATTCGTCATACTGCATTAATAGATGTAAGCGGCGGAGGTATGGTGGGTGCGCCCGGTACCGCAGCAAAGATCTTTGATGCTCTTGCAAAGAATAGAGTAAATATCATGATGATCTCACAGAGTCCTTCAGAATCAAGTATTTCCATAGTTGTAAGAAGAGATGAGCTTGACAAGGCGATAATGACCCTTGATCTGAATTTACTGGGTAAAGTAGTAAAACGAGTTAATATAAATAATGATGTAGCGGTCATAGCGGCTGTAGGATCAGGTATGCGTGGCATAAAGGGCGTGGCAGCCAAAGTATTTAATGCAGTAGCTAAACGAAATGTCAACGTCATAATGATTGCCCAAGGATCTTCTGAACTCAACTTGGCATTTGTAGTTAATGATAGTGATTGTGAACAAGTAGTAATAGCACTACACGATGAGTTTGGACTAGGCAAAACGGATTAACTAGCTTTTGTTTATGGATACGCTTAGATATATAAGGACTTAGCAGAAAATTAATTAATGATTTTTGTTGTTATTATATTATATATTATGCTTGTATGAGAACTGAACTTTGTAGTCCACAAAATTCTCATTTGTGGATCATCAAGCAAGTTACTTATCAAGAGGACAAAGATGGAACTTCTCAACAAAAAGTATAATAAATTGGGTTCATTCATTTCCGTCAAATGAATAAAGGCAAAGGCAAGTTATTTATTGTAGGTGTTGGTCCAGGCCGCCATGAACATATGACCTATAGAGCAATGCAGGTCATTAAAGAAAGTGAAGTTATTATTGGTTATGATACATATGTCTCATTAGTTGAAGACCTAATTACTGGTAAAGAAGTTTATCGATATGCCATGACCCAAGAGGTGGACAGAGCTAACCAAGCAATTCATTTTGCCGAAGAAGGAAAAATTGTATCACTTGTGTCCTCAGGGGATCCAGGTATTTATGGAATGGTAGGTTTGGTTTACGAAATCCTGGTCGACCAAGGATGGAATAGAGAAAATGGCATATATATTGAATGTGTTCCGGGTGTCTCTTCTTTGAACTCGTGTGCTGCTTTAGTTGGTTCTCCGTTGATGACTGATTTTGCAGTAGTTAGTATGAGTGATCTCCTTGTTCCCTGGGATGTGATCGTAAAACGTGTAGAGGCAGCAGCTTTGGGTGACTATGTTACTGTGATTTATAACCCCGCAAGCAAAAAGCGTGTCCATCAACTAAGGGATACAAGAGATATTTTTCTAAAATATAGAAAGCCGTCCACTCCTGTAGCAATAGTCAAAGGTGCCTATAGAGAGAGCCAAGATATTGCTTTAACTACCCTTGATAAAATGCTAGATCACCAACACATGCTAGGGATGATTACAACCGTAATTGTTGGTAATTCATCTACATTCATCCATAATGGCATGATGATAAATCCGCGTGGATATAGATCAAAGTATGAACTTCTCAAAGATGTTTCTGCAAGTGCATAACTGCCAACTAAAACATACAATTATTAAGAAAAACTCGGTTCTTTGTCTTCAAAGTATCTTCTAACAGGCTCGACTATTTTATTAATATACACGGAAGTAGCATTTTTTAGATCAATAGGGTGGACCTTCTTTTCTATAAAGTCCCTTTCGATATCAGTGTACTTTGTATACGTGATATTACCTCCATACTTTGTAGCCCTCTCCACAATAAATTCGTCAAATTGATGAAATACAATATATCTGATGAGCTCAAGTATAGGATTTCTATCTACAATACCAATAGGACAAAATGCTGCGGTTATTTTATTTCTTATGGTTTTTTCATCATCATGAATTGTAATTCCACTAGCTGGTTTGCTTTTGCTCATTTTGCTTGATATCTTTATCTCTTCAAAAGGTTCTACTCCAGGCAATGATAGGTTAACAGGATCTGATAGGCCAGGAAGTAAGTGATGGTGTACAGAAACCGGCACTTTCCAGCCCAACTTGGGAAAAATCTCCCTAACCAACATATGTATTTTTCTCTGATCCATACCTGCATGAACTATATCTAAATCCAAGGCCTTGATATCAGTAGATTGCATTATTGGATACAATAACTGTGAAAAATCTAGACTTTCTCTTTCGCTTCTTCCCATAATAGTCAGTGAACGCATTATTCTCGACATATTCATGTGCTTGCTGAATCGTATGAAATTTTCCCAATAACTGTCATAGGTTTCATAGAGCTCACTTCCTAACACGATACTAACACCAGGGCAGAAGAACCTAAATGCTGAGGAATAATATTTAGAAAGCTCTTTGATCTTATCCCAGTTTCCACTTAGTTTATTATTAATATATGTATGCCAATCAGCTAAAAATACGGTAGTATGAATCTGTGCTTTGATGAAATCGTTGATTTTAAAACCTGTCAGAATGAGGCTACCCAGATGTAACTTTCCGGAAAGCTCTAGCCCTATATAGTGTTTGGGATAGGCGTTAGTTTCCAAGAGAGTTTTCAATTCATTTTTTGTTACAACTTCTTCTACAGGCTCACGAGTAATAAGAAGCAGTCTCTCCATTAGATCCATTTTATAAGAAGCAAAATAGACAATATGCCTATTAATTTTTGTATTTCTCACCTGCTCATTGTATAAAGCTTTTTTCTTTTCAATTTATTTTCTAATATTTTTCAAGAAACTAATTCTTTGATCATTCAGTCGGTGCCAACAGTCCATCATCCGCTGAAATAGTAAATTTCTAATGTATATTTCTAATCTATATAAGATATCAACATCTCCGTTTCCAGCTAATGCGTTCCAAGTAAATCTTGACTGAGAATATAGTTTTGTGATCAATGGTATGGTATAAAAAATTATTAAATAATTAAGATAGAATTAGACCTGAGGTTAAAATTCAGTCTATATATTAGTATCCAAGTAACCGCTATGTCAAAAAATTTCCTGTAAAAAGTTAAATTGACTACTGTAAAAAGTTAAATTGAGTATTATACTAGTGTTGTCGTTTGGTTTGAAATCAAATGCTAGTGTGGAAGCTACTGCCGAACATATCAACTTGCAGGCAACTGTAACCTCAGTTCCACGCAATAGCAAAGGTAAGGTTCGTTATAACAGAAAAGCCGAATCAGAGTTCTTTGTTGATAATTCTGCTCTTGCGGGCTTTACTGGCGAGCGGATCTTATACATGGCAGTAAGGGAATTAATTGAGAATTCTCTTGATTCTTGCGAAAGTAGCCAGGTTTTGCCAAATATTTCATTATCATTGAAATTATTAGATCCGATGAACGATACATGGTTTATTTCGTGTGAGGATAATGGTATTGGAATTCCGTCTGATAAGGTACCTGTTGCAGTCTGTTCTTTTTTAACATCCGGTAAATATGTTGAAAAACAGCAACGTGGCCTATTTGGTGTCGGCTTGAAAATGATAGCTGCCTTTTCGACTAAAGATACGGATCATCCGCTGATGGTCTGGACAAAATCTCAAGAAGAAGGGTCTGAATATTATTTTGAACTTAGAACTGATATCGGTACAAATAAACCTATAGTTCTCGACAAGAAGATGCTGAAAACAGACCAACGTCAGATTAAAACTGAATCTGGTTTTAAGGTTCAGGCTGTTTTGCGCGCTCGCTTGTCTCCAATAACAAAAAATAAAATTTATGATTACATAAGCCAAACTAGTATTGTCAACCCTTATGCGGTATTGACATTTCAGACAGATGAAGGAAAGGTTGTATTCGACAGAAGAACAAAGATTATGCCCCAACCTGCAAGGGAAGTTTTACCTCATCCATCTGATATGGACCTGAAAACTCTAAAAAAAGCAATACTAAATTTCACGAATCAAAAGACAACACTGACAGGTGTGTTATGTAATTCATTTCAGAAATTGTCTAGCGAAAAGGCCAAGGAAATTGTCGCCAGATCAGAAGTAGGATTGAAGGTAGCTGACAAGTATAATGAACATGAGCTAATTAAGGTTGTTAATATTTGCAAGCAGACTAAATTCCAAATACCTAATACTGACCACCTAAGCCCAATTGGAGAACACATTCTAACTGCAGGTATGACATCAGAATATACCATCGTTACAAATAAGCAGCAGACTCATACCGTTGAGCAGTCACAGCAACAATTATCAGTAAAGGTGTTAAAGCCTGCATTGACAACCTACTCATCAAGAGTATGTGTCGTCAACAATAGGCCAACTATTGTAGAATGTGGCATTGCTTATGGTGGTGACATTCCGTCATTTAAGCTGTACAGGTTTGCAAATAAAATCCCTTTGTTATACGATGAAGGTTCAGACGTGGCTAGGGAGGTCGTATCCGAAGTAGAGATTAACAAAATGGGGATCTCAAAAAAAGAAGTAAAGGAACAATTTGCAAATCCTGAAGCTAAAGGTGATAGAGCTATAGAACTACTTCCTATTCACATATTCTTTCATATTTGCTCGACTAAAATTCCGTACAAGACTGCAGGAAAAGAGAGCATTGCGTCAGAGGGAGATTTGAAGCGGAACATGAAAATATGCTTATCTGATCTATATAGGAAGGTAAGCGCTCAGATTCGCAAAGAATTACGGCAGAAAGAAGCGGAGAGCAGACTGCATCTATATAAATATTATATACCATTAGTAGTTAACGCAATTTGTGAATCGATCAAGATTGATGCAAACAAGCTGTCAGAAGCGTTTGGAAGACTTGCCGAACGACATGTGAAAGGTGAAATCATATACAGCCAGGCTATTAGAAAGGAAGACAAAATTACAGGGGATAAAATTGAAGAAGAGATAAATGAGAAAAGAGAGTCTAAAATTGTGAGACAAAACGTAATTCAAAATGATAATAATAATCATGGCGCAATAAAAAAAGGATCACTTAAATCAGACTCCAAAAAAAATATAGGGTCTAAGAAAAAGGCGATTGGTTTAAAACCCAGGGGAGGAATAGCTGGCACTCCAGGACGGCAAACAACTCTCGACACATCAGAGTTTTCAAAAAAGCGGAGCAGAGGTTAATTGCCTGCAAAAGATAAGCGCCATCAAGAAGTTGTAAAAAAAATAAAACTAATAATGAGAGATATTAGCAATGACATAATAACTGGAGAAGCAATGCCTATCCTGGACGTCCCAAAAGTTGGTTATGACAATACAGTTTGGTCTGATCAAAAGAGAATGCTTACAATAGGAGAAAAGAAAGTTCAAGTAAGTCCAGACAGCACTAAAAAGATCCCTACCTTTACTCAGTATATTGTTATGGCTAGTGCAATTAGAAGGCTTCTTGATGAAGAAATGGAGAGCACGATTAGAGGAATGTATTACGCTACACTTAGTACAGTAGGTGATGAAAAAAACAAACAAAAATTCTGGAATAGCCAAGAAAACTCTGACGATGCGATAAAAGCGGTAGAATTGCTCACAGGAGTACCGAGAGAAGAGTTTTCTGTTACTTCAAAACCAAAGGGAATGATCTCTGGACCAATTACTCTTCGTGTCGGAGGAGATCTTATAGACTGTAACCTTGGAAGTAGAGCTACATCACAATTAATTCCTACTAATATTCGCGATGTCGAAATTGTAAACGTTAAAGCAGACTTTGTAATGGTGGTAGAAAAAGACACAGTACTTAACAACATAAGAAAATCTGGATTCATACAGAAATATAATGCAATCCTAATGACAGGTTCAGGAGAACCAGACAGGGCCACAAGGATCATGGTAAAAACACTCAATGAGGAATGGAAAAAACCAGTTGTGATCTTTGCTGATGCTGATCCTTGGGGTTTGGGTATTGCATTGCGTTACAAAATCGGAAGCGAATCACTCAGTTATGACAGCCATAGGCTGGTCACTCCAAACGCACGCGTATTAGGTATGCTATTCTCAGACATATATGAGTACAATATCCCAGAAGTAGCAAGATTGGATGCTTCTGATGAAGATATTAACAGAGCAAATGATATGAAAAATAAACCCTGGTTACATGACAAACACTGGCAAAGAGAATTAAATCTTTTCTTACAGCGTAAAGAGAAGTGCGAACTGGATGCCTTCTTTAAGCATGGATTCAAATATTTAGCAGATACTTATCTTCCACAAAAGTTGCGGCAGGCAGGGCTAATTTGATATATATATATATTGATGTGTGTCATACGTTATGAATTTGGCTCTAGGAAATACGATCGTCATAATTTCAATAGGCATTTTTCTTAAAGTAGTCTATATCGAGCACTCATTCATCACAATCAAAGCAGAAGGGCAGACAGAACGGTTAAATAAGTTAAACTAGTCAAGAAATCTTGTACTTTATAACTGATCTTTACTCAATTTTAAATGAGGTCTTGTACTTTAGACGACAACATATTATAATATTGCAAATCTGAGAAACAAAGCTTTTCATGACGATCCTTTCTTGATGTCTACCAGGAGTTGTTCTCCTACCTGAGGACTTCCCATTATTTCATAGCGTCTCCTTGGCATTGTAATCTGAACAAGTGTTTGTGAATATGATTTGATCACAGTCTGAGGTTGAGATCTGAGAATAGCTTCTAAAATTGGCTTAATCTGCCCTTTAACTTCAGTATCTGTGATAGCTGAATCAACAGCTTCTAGCATCAATTGTTGCTGAGAAACAGATTCAAGATCTACATCTTCGCTAAGACTTAGGGTCACATTCACTCCATTGTCTACCATCTGATTAATTCTGTAACGAATTAGTGAATTATCCAATATACAAGTATATGTAGTACAAATGATAATTATTATTAGTATCGATTACATTTTACATGATAACAAGCTAAACTAGAATACAGGCCGCTAACTAATTATTAAAGAGTAGATTGTACCGATTGTTACTTATTATCGAGCAATGTATAATTCTCACCGCACTATGAATTCTAACCTACACCCAATAACAAGTCCCCAAATCGCAATTTTTGTCCTTTGCAATCAACCTTTATTATATAATGATTATAGATCGTATCATTGATTACAAACCTAATATATTTTGTACAAAATTTTCCAACCAAATTTGCGTTTCATATGTCTTGACCTTTAGTGTCAAGGATAAAATGTGATTATGATGCTGCTTTACCATTAATATAATGAATAAAATATTGTGCAATTCTATCCGTAATGCACCAAAATTTTAAGTAAGCAGCATATCATATACGTGTATATTGTGTGTCGAAAATCTCCAACCTTTAATCAATGATTGGAAAATAAGTGTAGTTAGCTCTGCGGTCATGTCGAATAACTCAGACAGATTAGCTGAATATGCTCTACACATGTCAAGAATTCTCGCATACCCTGATCTAGATGTCAAATCTGCTCTGAAAGATATAGATGTCATGGGAGAGGAATTCAGGCGATTAATCAAAAAATTGATGCCTCTACGGCCTACTCAGATGATAGAACAAATTAACAATTTTTTATTTAAAGATAAGCAGTTCAGGGCGAATGTTCAAGACTACTATAATCCATTAAATAGCTACCTTAACGTTGTACTACAACACAGATGTGGAATACCCATTACACTATCGATATTATACATGCGAATTGCGTTTTCGGTGAATTTCAAACTTTATCCTGTTAACTTTCCGGCTCACTTTCTGATTAAACACATCTTGGATGATGATGATGTTGAAATTATTATAGATCCATTTTACGGTGGCAGGATAATGGATGATTATTCACTTAAAACATTGCTCGATCAGTTCTATCCTCATCAAAATGTCGCCCTAACCCGCGCGATTGTTGAAAAAGCGAATGTAGGACAGGTTCTGATACGAATGTTAAATAACCTCAAGACAAGCTATTATGAATCGCAAGATTTGGACAAAGCAGAGATCGCAAATGAGATGATAATTTCCATCGACCAGCATAATCCAGATGCTATGAGAGACAGAGGGCTGATATTACTAAAAAGAGGAAACCCTCTTGATGCAGTGAAAATGCTAAATTTGTATCTAGAGCTAGACCCAGAAGCAGAAGATGCTGATGAGATTTTGGATATAATCAGAAATAATCGTACCCTCAAATAGTCCTTATCTCGTTGTAGTACTACGTATACCATATTAAGAGATTAAGAACCAAGGACTGAACTACCAAACCTAGGCAAACTGACTCGCAACAGTCGCTATAATAATTTAATAACAAATATTATAGGTATCTTTTTTGCGCTAACCGCTAACATTTATCGATTTACAATATTCTCCACTAGAGAATAGAATTGAATAGTATTAATTTGATATTAAATACAATATTTTAAGGAAGAGATATACATAGAAAGAAGTGAAGTGATCGGTATAATATATGCAATACCACAAGGCAGCGATTCTGGGCCAAGAACGAGCAAGAAAAGCACAAATGAAGCTTTTTGACTACGCAGGCTTTGCAATGCTAACTTTTACTATTAAACAGCAAAAAACAGGCTTTGAACCTGTAGGTGAAGAAATGCTTGCAGGTAAAATTACCAAAGGTGATGAAGCAATGTTGTTTATTTGTGACAACGACGGGTATGCGAAGGCGCAATCAAAACCTTTTCCATTACAAAAGGGAGAAGAAATTTATAAAGATATGATAAAAAATGGACTAGAAGAATTCAAGGGTGATATTAAAACTGTTTCTTGACTGGTTCAATTTCAGTACCTATCCAATGTTTACCATTAATTGCATTTTTAATATTAGATACGTCTGAACGTAAAACTCTAGTGGCAATATTTGAGCGTTCTATCACTTTCAAAGCAACTATGTCCATGAGGTCGTATGTTCCAGCCATAGAACTTCCACGTTGGAGAATCTTCAGGCATTGTTCTATTGTAACCTCTTTGAATAATTTTGCATTTTTATTTGTGTTCGGATCTGTATCATAAATACCATCCACATCAGTAGCATTCAGAAATTTCGATGCCTTTATCTTTTCCGCTATTAATGCGGAAGTAGCATTAGTACTCTGTCCAGGATGTAAGCCACCTACAACGACTATTTTACCACTTTGTACCGCCATTGCTACATGTTCGAGATCGGTTGGGACTTGCAAATATGCCAGATCATCTAGTGCTGCAATTAGCAACCTTGCATTTAATCGTGATACCTCAATGCCAATAATATCAAGTGTAGCTTCATCTGAGCCAAGACTTCGTGCGAGGTTAATGTATAGACGAGCAATTTTACCACCACCTGCAATGACTACTGGATGTACTTTTTTGCTAATGTGACTAAACATTTCAGCGTACTCCTTAATAGAATTATTGTGGAGATCTTGGCTGAAAACACTCCCACTCAACTTGATAACTACTTTTTCTCTTTCGTCAGTCATTTTATTACTATAGTAAGACAATTTACAAACCTTCTCTATGCAAACCCTTCATTACCAAGCACATTTTTAGTGGATTGCTCTACAGCGCTTCTATTTTCGGAAGTTGTGTATACTCGCAGCATATCAAGAAAACCAGTGATTGAATCTATGAGTGGAATTTCTGAAATAGGTGTTTCATATGCCCAATCTTTATCAACAAGCAATACAGAATTTATTTCACGTTTAGTAGGAGTAAGTGGCATAGAAGGAGCTCTTGATGCATCTACGAAAACAGTTTTTTCTTTAACTTTCGCTGCATCAGCTATTTGCAATCCTAGATTATCTAGTGCTTGTCTATCCATTTTAGTATACAGCTTGTCACGTTTATGTACAAATTTTTCATAAACACATTTTAACAACTTTCTATCCTTATAATCTGTTGCCAGCTTAATTGCAATCTGATCGCCATTCTTTGGCGAACACATAAGCCCCAAGATAGCTTCATCTGTCATATCTCGGTAACTATTAGTAGATGTATTGGTTAAATTCAAATATTCATCAGACATCAACATTGAATTTAATAGCATTACTTCTGCAGATCTTACAGTTTTATGGAAATAGACCGCCTTGAACATTTCGTATCTGGAGATCAACATAGATTCAAATGAGTACAAGGCGGACCTATTGATGGCTAAGCGGCCATTTTGTACTACCTCAAACGAGCTTATTAATCTGTGATAGTCAATTTTCCCGTATTCTACTCCCGTAAACAATCCGTCTCGCGACAAATAATCCATTAGGTCTGAGGAAAGTCCTCCAGCAATGATCTCATTCAAAAATTTTATCTTGGATTCACCAAATGATAACCGGCATACATCAGACGGATTGTAACCATGTTTTTTTAGAATATCACTTAGAGTGCTGTCGGATATCATTTGCTTCCCAATATCTTCATGACTTTTATTGCGCCTCAAGTCCAACACCTCTTCAAATAGGTGAGAAAATGGCCCGTGACCCACATCATGTAATAAAGCAGCAAGCCGCAATTTTTGAACCTTGTCTTGATCGCCAAGATAACCCTTAGCCAGAAGAGTTTCCCCTGCATAACCAGCTATATGCATTGTGCCAAGCGAGTGTTCAAACCTAGAATGCTGCGCACCGGGATAAACAAGGTGAGCTCCTGCAAGCTGTCTGATTCTCCTCAAACGTTGAAATATTGCCGTGTCTATGAGATCTTTCTCTACTTCAGAGAATCGGATGTATCCATGAACGGGATCAGTGATTTCACCATCAAATCTCATTATTAGTATGCAAGCAATTGTTTACAGAGGGATAAAATTAAAGTTTGGGCGACTACAAGTTATTGTTTTGATCCACATTGTTGCTTTAGGTTTTCAAAGTCCTTTTTATAATCTTCATTATGTCATCATGAACTTGTTCTTTAGTTTTTTCACCGTTTACTATTTTCCATTTGAATTTCCTTGCAAGTTTATGATAGTTCTTATTTACTTCCAACATCAATGTCCGGTTCATTTCAAATGAATCACGATGTTCAGATACTGCGCGTTGGAATGAGATATTTGGATTAACATCTAGTAATATCACTAAATCTTCTTTTGGCAATCCCTTGTCTAAATTCAGCAACCAGTTAATGTTAAGACCATTAGATATGCCATAAACAAGATTTGAGTGATAGTATCGATTCAATATCACTATTGTACCATTGTCTATCATGCTTTCTATCTCTCTCTTCTTTTCCCATCTGTTGGCCGAAAGAAGCATGTGTTTTAGTTCATTAGGGTAATCTCGCTTTCCATCCAAAAATGCCCTGATCTCCGCTCCAATCGGAGTTGTATAATCGGGCAAA